>CANDEH010000043.1 GCA_947383645.1 uncultured Clostridia bacterium
TTTTCCCGCGTGGGAAAAGTAACTCGCCCCGGGGGGCGAAACCCCCTCCCCCCGCCGCGGGGCGGCGCATATGCTGGGCCGGCGCAACAGAGAACATATCAAGAACTACTCCTCCTCCAAAAGCCTTCTCCCACATCGACTGCAATAAACATGACTCACCGCTTCACTGCCGCCGCAGCCGGGACAAAACCTGACGCCGCAGATGCGCTCCAGTTCTGTCTCCTTCTGCCGCAGCTCTCTGGTGACTGCGTCCACCTGTTCCAGCGCCTTCTGGAGCAGGTCGGAATCTGTGGGACGGCCGGCGTAAGTGGCGTAGACCAGTTTCCCCACCAGCAGCAGCTTTCGCTTGCGGCGGGCCTGCAAGTCCATGATATCCCATTTGAGGGCGGTATATGCCTTGGCATTCTTCACTGCGTAGGCCGTCTTGGCCGCCCCGGTACGGACGGTTTCCCCCACGTCCCCAATCTGCCATGTCTTCTGCCAGATTATCTGAAAATCTTCCTCCTGCTCCTCAGATCCCTCCTGAAGCTCCAGGGACTCCCGATTATCTTCCGCCATACCCGCACCTCCTTAACAACAATCCCAGGCCGGCAGTCAAGCCGTCAACCTCATCCGCCCGATGTGTCACCCCGCCGGCGCAGCTCTCCTCGGGGGTGCTTCCGCTGAAAAACCTTCCCCCGAATCACGCCGTCAGTCGTCATAGATTCCGCCGCCAATGAACTCCCGAATCAGGGAGTCCTCGGCGACATAGCTCTCATCCAGCGTCTCGAACTGAGGATAGGCCTTCAGAAGATGGCCGATCTCCTCGCAGCGCTCCATCTCCGGGCTCAGCTGCTCGTAGAAGGGCAGGGCGTGGGCCTTGATGACGCTGACCTCGTAGGGGAGGGAACTGTCAAACATGATGTTGGCATTGTCCTTAAAGGGCGAGATGTACAGCTTCTCCCCCCGGCGGACGTTGGCCCACATCTTCATGGTCACCTTGGGCTCCCAGGCCCGAAACTTGGCATCCCGGACAGTACGGCGGGCCAGACGCATCCAGGTTCCCTTGAAGACCACCTCCCGGCCCTCCCCCAACACGTTGGAGCGGGCGGAGATATAGAGCTTAAAGGCGTCCGGGTTCTTGCCGGTGATAATGTCGTTGAGGGCGTGGATCCCCTCGAAGATGGCAATTTCGTCCTTGCCCAGCTGCAGGGGGTGGCTCTTGATGGCCGAGCGCATCTGGCGGGCAAACTCGAACTTGGGGATGTGAATCTTCTCCCCCTGATCCAAAAGCTTGAAGTGCCTGTTCAGCAGATCCATGTCCAGGCAGAAGGGGGACTCATAGTCGATGGCCCCCTCCCGGTTCCGGGGGGCGGTCTCCGGGTCTACGGTCTGAAAGTAGTTGTCCAGGGCGATGGCGTGGGAGTGGATGCCCATCTGCTCCAGCCTGGCCTCGATCTTTTTGGCCGTGGTGGTCTTGCCGCTGCCGGAGGGGCCGGAGAGCAGGACAATCCGGGACTTCTGCTGGTTCTCCGCAATCTTCTTCGCCGCAGCCTCAATCTTCTTGTTGAAAGCGGCGTCGCACTCCTCCACAAACCCCCGGGGGTCGGTGCGGATCGCGTCGTTGATCTCCTTAAGTTGGTACGACATAGAAACACTCACCTTTCTCTCAGTATAATTTTTCCCGTTCCATCTTCCCCGGTCTGTCGGGGGAAATGTTCCCTGCAAAAGGCCTCGAAGGCCCTCTGGTTCTCTATAATCTTCTCCGGGCGCTGGATGTACTCCAGGGGGTACTTCAGCTGAAAAACCCGCTCGATCCGGTTCTGTCCCCGGTCCACCAGCTTGGTCGTGCCGCCGGCGCCCAGGCTCAGGATGCTGTGGAGCTCCTCCATCATGTAAATGTTGTAGCGGCACTCCCCCCCGTCCCGGCACCATCCCACGTTCTCAAAGCTCCCGGACTGGTACTTCTGGCGGTAGAGGTAGTAGGGGGCGTACCCCCCGGCGCGGAGGGCGGTCTCCGCGTGGGAGAGCATCTCCCCCACCGCCTCCTCCGAGGGCAGGCGAGTCCCCTCCAGAGAAATTCTACTCCCCTTCTTCAAGGATAATGTATGGACTGTCACATGGTCTGTGCCAAAGGCCATTACCCGCTCCAGACTCCGGGCAAAGCCCGCCGGGCTGTCCCCGGGGAGGCCGGCGATCAGGTCCATGTTGATGTGGGGGAAGCCCGCCGCAGCGGCCTGGGCCATGGTTCGCTCGACGTCCGCCGCGGTGTGCCGCCGGCCCACCGCCCGAAGGACGTCGTCCTCCATGGTCTGGGGGTTCACGCTGATCCGGCGGATACCGTGGTCCCGAAGGACCCGCAGCTTCTCTTGCGTGATGGTATCCGGTCTCCCGGCCTCCACGGTACACTCCTCCAGAGCGCTGAGGTGGAACTCCTCCTCCAAGAGGGTCAGGAGGGCATCCATCTGCCCGGCGGTAAGGGTCGTGGGAGTGCCGCCGCCCATATAGAAGGTGCGCAGGCGGAGGTCCAGGCGGCGCGTCAGCTCCCCGGCGGTACGGATCTCCCGGTGGAGGACCTCCAGATAGGGCTCTATGAGCTTCATGGACTTCTCCACGCTGTTGGAGACGAAGGAGCAGTAGGCGCAGCGGCTGGGGCAGAAGGGAATGCCTAAATAGAGGGACACATCCCGGTCCGTCCGCCCCTCATCCGCCCGCAGCTCCGCCTGCGCGCACTCCAGGGAGAGCCGGCGGCGGGAGGGAGAGACGCAGTAGGTATCCCGGAGCAGGTTGTCGGCCTCCGCCGCCGTATACCCCTCCCGGAGGAGGGACACCGCCACCTTGGCCGGGCGGATGCCCGTCAGAGCCCCCCAGGCCGGGGTGCGGCCGGTGAGGTCCCGGGCGGCGGCAAAGAAGCTCAGCTTCACCGCACGCTGGCAGAGCCGCTCCCGGGCAAAGTCGTCCGCACCCGGCGGCACCTCCACCGAGGCGGTACCGCAGCCGGTGCGGTTCTCCACGGTGATGGCGGTATCCGAGCGGGCGGAGCCGTTCTCCACGGCGAGGGTTACCCGGGCGGTGTGGAGGTCCTCGCCGTCGTAGACCGGGCGCTCTGCGGGAAAGAAGGCCAGAAGGCTCTGCTCCACGGCGTAGCGGTAGTCGTGACCCTGAAAGATCAGCTTCATAGGCGCATCGCCTGCCTCATATAGTGGTTGCTCCGCCGCTCCTCCGAGAGGGTGGAGGCGTCTCCATGGCCGGGGTAAACAGTATAGTCTCCCTCTAAAAGCCCCAAGCGCTTCAGGGAGGCGGCCATCTGCCGGACGTCGCCCCCCTCCATGTCGCACCGGCCGCAGGAGCCGGCGAAGAGGGTGTCCCCGGCGAACATGGCGTCGCCGCAGAGGAGGGTGACGCTGCCCTCGGTGTGCCCGGGGGTGGACAGAACGGAGACGGTAAGGCCGTCCATGAGCAGGGTGTCCCCCTCTCCGTACCAGTTGACCTCCGTCCAGTCCCCGCCGCCCTCGATGAGGCTCCAGACGGGGTAGAGCCGCTGGTCCCGGGAGCGGCCCGGGAGCGGCTGGCCGAAGTCCTCTCTGGAGAGATAGACCTCCGCCTCCGGCCAGCGGCGGAGGAGAGCGGGAACGCCCTCCACGTGGTCGAAGTGGCCATGGGTCAGAAATATCCGGGCCAGCTCCAGGCCCAGGCGGTCGATAACGGCGGCAATGCGCTCCCCCTCCCCGCCGGGGTCGATGGCGGCGCAGCGGCGGCTGGATTCGTCGATGAGCAGGTAGCAGTTGGTTTGCAGCGCACCCGCCGGGATGGTCTGTATGGTCATGGGGCACCTCTTTTCTCTGTTGTGTTCGGATTACTCCGGTTTGCTCTTGTCGTAGTAGCCCCGCCGGAAGGCAATGACGCCCTGCACCGGCTCCTTTTTCGACTTCTTGATGGTGGGGACATACAGCCCAATCCCCAACCGGTAAGAGATCGCGCCGTCACGGTCCGCTTTGATCTCCGGGTCCAATGCCTTGAGGGCCTTGTACACCTCATTGAAGGGCCGGCCCGCCAGGGGGATGCCCTGGCAGCAGAGGCCGGCGTCCACGCTGCCCTCTATGGCGGTCAGCCGGTCGTCGGCGTTGAAATGCAGGTTCAGCTTGCCAGTACACAGCATGTAGCCGGGGGTATAGCGGTTGTCAATCCGCCGGTACTCCTCCCCCAGCAGCTTAGATACCTCGTCGCAGTGCATATCAAAGCGGAGTTCTCCCACTCCGACATATGGAGTAATCTCGACCATTTCGTTTTCCCTCGCTCTGTGGTCTTTCTAAAAGAAATATCAGGGCTTTTGGGTGTCGAACAGGATGGTGATAGGCCCGTCGTTCACCGAGGCCACCTGCATCTCCGCGCCGAATTCGCCGTGCTCCACAGTGAAGCCCCGCTCCCGGCAGCGGGCCATGAACCGCTCGTAGAGCGGCACGGCCACGTCGGGCTTTGCGGCGTGAGAGAAGCCGGGGCGGCGGCTGGAGGTGTCGGCCAGGAGGGTGAACTGGCTGACCACCAGGAGGCTCCCGCTTACGGCGGCAAGGTCCAGATTCATCTTGCCGTTCTCGTCGTCAAAGACCCGGAGGTTACAGATTTTGTCCGCCAATTTGACGGCGGTCTCCTCCGTGTCCTCCGGGGCCACACCCAGAAGGACCAGGTATCCCTTTTCAATAGCGCCATTCACCCGCCCGGCGATAGTGACAGAGGCGGAGGTAACGCGGGTTACGACGGCTTTCATAGGAGAACACAACCTTTCTTTTAGATAGGAGTGAGGAGATAGGAGATAGGAGTTGAGGTGTCCAGCTTTGCTGGACGATTTTGATTTTTTGTGGGAGACGGAGGTACTGCTCTATTGCGGGGGACTTTTGAAGCCAAAAGTCCCAATCCGCCGCCGAAGGCGGCACAGCTTTTTATCTCCTATCTTCTATCTCCTATCTGAAAATCACCCCGCTGTGCGGGTGATTTTAATCACGCTGGAGATGTTGCGCAGCTTCGCCATGATGACGTCCAAATGCGCCTTGTCCGTTACCTGAATGGTGAGGTAGAAGATGGCGAAGCCGTCGGTGGTGGTGTGGACGTTCAGGCTGGCCACGCCAGCCTTGCCGGTGGAGAGGGCGGAGGAGATGTCCATAAGGAGGTTGTTCCGGTCCTTGCAGACCACCTCCAGAGAGGTGGTGTAGCTCTCCCGGGTGTCCTCCCCCCACGTGACCTTGATCCAGCGGTCCGGATCCCGCTTCCGGGCCTCCTCACTGGCGTTGGGGCAGTCCTTGCGGTGGACAGATACGCCGTAGCCGCGGGTGATAAAGCCGGCAATGTCGTCCCCGGGCACCGGGGTGCAGCATTTGGCAAACTTTACCAGACAATTGCTGAGGCCCTCCACAATGATGCCCTTCTCGCTCTTGGTGCGGGGGGGCGGGGCCAGGGCCTTTCTGGCCTCCTTCCGGGCGGCCTGGTTGGCGGCGCGCTCCGCCCGGGTCTGGGCAGTGACCTCCTCCCGGATCCGGTGGGCGGCCTTGGCGGCCGTGTAGCCGCCGTAACCGATGGCAGCGTACAGGTCGTCCAGGGTACGGAAGTTGGTGGGCTTGAGCATCTTGTTAATCATCTCCGGCGTCACCATGGTGCTTAGGGAGATGCCTAAATGCTTCAGCTCCGCCTCGAAGGCGGAACGGCCGTTGGCGATGTTCTCGTCCCGGCGCTCCTTCTTGAACCACTGGCGGATCTTGCTGCGGGCCTCGCTTGACTTGGCGATCTGCATCCAGTCCCGGCTGGGACCCTTGGCGCTCTTGCTGGTCTGGATCTCCACGATGTCGCCGTTGTGAAGGACGTAGTCAAAGCCCACCATCCGGCCATTGACCTTAGCCCCCACCATGGAGTTGCCCACGGCGGAGTGGACAGAATAGGCGAAGTCGATGGGGGTGGCCCCGGCGGGGAGGTTGGTCACATCCCCCCGGGGGGTGAAGACGAAGACCTCGTCGTCGAACATATCCACCTTCAGACTGTGGATGAAGTCCTCCGCGTCGGCGTCCACCTGGTTCTCCAAGAGCTTGCGGATCCAGCCGTAGGTCTCCTCCTTGTCGTCCCGCTGGATGCCCTGCTTGTACTTCCAGTGGGCGGCCACGCCGTACTCGGCGATGGCGTGCATGTCGTAGGTGCGGATCTGCACCTCGAAGGGGATGCCCTCCTCCCCGATCACCGTGGTGTGCAGGGACTGGTACATGTTGGGCTTGGGGGTGGCGATATAGTCCTTGAACCGGCCCAAAACCGGCTTGTAGAGGTCGTGGATCACGCCCAGGACGTTGTAGCAGTCCGCCACGGTGTTCACAAGGACCCGGAAGGCGAAGAGGTCGTAGACCTCGTCGATGGTCTTGTCCTGGGAGAACATCTTCCGGTAGATGCTGTAGGGGTGCTTTACCCGGCCGTAGACCATGGCGTTCTCGATCTTCAGCTCCCCCAGCTTCTCCACAATCACGTCCTGGATCCGGTCCATGAAGGCCTGGTACTCCTTGTTCTTCTCCGCCAGGGCGGAGGTGACCTCCTCATAGCCCACCGGGTCCAGGTACCGCAGGGAGAGGTCCTCCAGCTCCCACTTGATCTTCTGCATCCCCAGGCGGTGGGCGATGGGGGCGTAGATCTCCATGGTCTCAAAGGCCTTCTTGCGCTGCTTCTCCGGGGTCTGGTACTCCATGGTGCGCATGTTGTGGAGCCGGTCGGCGATCTTAATGAGCACCACCCGGATATCCCGGCTCATGGCGAAGAGCATCTTTCGGAGGTTCTCCATCTGCTCCTCTTCCATGGTGGTGTAGTGGACCCGGGTGAGCTTGGTCACACCGTCCACAATGTCCGCCACTGTGGCGCCGAAGCGTCTGGCGATATCCTCATAGGTGCTGTCCGTGTCCTCGATGCAGTCGTGGAGCAGGGAGGCCATGATGGACTCGCTGTCCAGGCGCAGCTCTGCCACGATCTGGGCCACGTGGAGCGGATGGGTGATATAGGGCGTCCCATCCCGGCGCATCTGTGTGCCGTGGTGGGCCTGGGCGTACTCAAAGGCCGCCCGGATCTGGTTTAAGTCCGCGGAGATGTTGTAGCCGCGGATGGTCTTTTCTAAGTGCTGGTATCTCTCCTCAATGGTAGCCACAGCGGTTACCCCCTTCTCTCTCGCCCTCCAGCAGCCGGTGCAGCCGCTGGAGATGGCAGCTCTCCTCCAATACCACCTTGCCCTTGGCGCAGATGGCGACGCGCAGGTGCTCCTCCGCCTCCTCCAGGGTGATGAGGCCCCGCTCGGCAAAGACGGCCAGGCCCACCTCCGAGCGGAGGAAGGGCTCCGCCCCGCCCATCTGTCCCGCCAGGCGGCGCAGGGCGGGGAGGCGGTGGTCCAGAACCTCCCCCTGGCGGCTCAGCTGCACAAGGGTCTGCCAGAGGCGGACAAACTGCTCCCGGCTGGGCAGGAGCCGGGCCGCCTCCTCGGCGGTGAGGTCCGTGCCGGCGGTGAGGGCGGCGGCCAGATTGAGGCTCTCCCGCTCCCGCTGGCTGGGGAAGTGGGAGGCGCGCAGGTCCACCACTTGCAGCTGCACCGTCCGGCTGCCCCGGAACTCGTTGACCTGCAAATAAAAGGCCGCGTCCACCCGGTCCCCGGCGTCCAGGGCGCAGTCGGCCCGGGTAGCGGAGAAGTAGATGGCGTCGAAGGTGTACTTTCCCTTGCCCAGGCGGAGCTTGAGATGCTTATTCTGCCCCACAGGCTGGATGCTCTCCAGCTTGGCGCCCAGAAAACAGAACACAGGCCGTCCGTTCCCCGCGCCGTAGGGCTCCAGGACAGAGAGGGCGTCCACCTCCTTGAGGGTAATCAGCTCCGGACGGCGGAGAACCACGTCCACCTCCAGGGAGGACACCGGGGCCACGCCCCCCACGTACTCGCTGACGCAGCGGTTGATCCGCCGTCGAAAGGCGGGGATGTTCTCTCGCTTAATCGTAAAGCCCGCGGCCAGCTCGTGGCCGCCGAAGCCCTCCAGCAGGTCGGCGCAAGACTCCAGGGCGGTGAAGAGGTTGAAGCCGCCGTAGCTGCGGCAGGAGCACTTGCCCATGTCCTCGTTCAGATGGATCATGAAGCTGGGACAGGAGTACTTCTCCGCCAGACGGGAGGCCACGATGCCCACCACCCCCTGGTGCCACTGGTCGCTGGAGAGCACCAGGGCGCTGCGCTCACTCTGGCCCATGGTCTCGATCTGCTCCACGGCCTGATTGAAGATCTCCTGCTCCACCACCTGCCGCTCCCGGTTCAGCTCGCACAGCTGCCGGGAGAGGGCCTCCGCCCGGGCGGGGTCGTCGGTGAGGAGCAAATCTGCGGCCAGCTCCGCCTCCCCCATGCGCCCGGCGGCGTTGAGCCGGGGGGCCAGGACAAAGCCGATCTGGATGGAGGTGATCTCCTTGTCCCAGAGTCCGGTCTCCTTCAAAAGGGCCTGGAGGCCGATAAAATCCGTATTGCGGATGCTCTGGAGGCCCCGGTGGACGATGGTCCGGTTCTCCCCGCTCATGTGCATCACGTCGGCCACGGTGCCGATGGCGGCCAGGGTGCAGTATCGGGCGAAGAGGGCCTCCTCCCGGTCGTCGCCCCCCAGGGCCAGCACCAGCTTCAGCGCCACGCCCACCCCGGCCAGGGACTTGAAGGGGTAGGGGCAGTCGGGCCGGTGGGGGTTCACCACCGCGGCGGCGGCGGGGAGCTCCTCCTTGCACTCGTGGTGGTCGGTGATGATGAGGTCCACGCCCAGGGTCTTGGCGTACTCCGCCTCCTCCACGCCGGTGATGCCGCAGTCCACCGTGACGATCAGGTCCACGCCCTCCTCCTCCCGGAGGTGGCGCATGGGCTCCTTCCCCAGACCGTACCCGTCCTCCAGGCGGCGGGGGATATATTTCACGCACCGGGCCCCCCGGCTGCGCAGGTAGTCCACCAGCAGCACGGTGGCGGTGATGCCGTCCACATCGTAGTCGCCAAACACAGCGATCTTCTCATCCCCTGCGATGGCAGCGTTAATCCGGGCCACCGCCCGGTCCATATCCCGCATCAGAAAGGGGGAATAGCTGAGGCTCCGCTCCCGCTCCAGAAACACCGCCGCCTCCTCCACGCCGGCCACCCCCCGGGAGGCCAGCACCGAGGACACCAGGTAGGGATAGCCGGCGTCCATCAGCTGCGCCACCGCCTCCTCCGAGCTGCCGACGGTTGTCCAGCGGGCGTATCTCATGGCGTATCCCTCCTCTCTCATCTGCGCCGCGGTCCTTTTGCGCATAGATTTGCATAGTAACATCTTATTATAGCAAAGGTTTGGAGAAAGGTAAAGGAAAAAGTGATCCGCAAAGGCGCAAAAAAGGGAGTCTCAAAGGAGACCCCCTCTCATGTCGTCCAAAACTCCACCGCTGCCTCATACTCTCCCTGCTCCCCATTTCCATTCTCAATCCATGCGACAGGAAATTTTACCTCCCGCACCGAGCGGTCCAACAGCCGGAAGCGAAACCCGGAGCAGTCCGCCAGCAGTTCCACATCGTACTTCACGAACCGGCTTTCATCATACCGGAGCGGCGGAACAATCCGGCCGGTAATCCCCGCTCTCAAAGAATACTCCACCGCCTGGCACATCTTTTCCTCGTCATTCGGGTCATACGCGCCGATGGCGATGCTGTACCCATTCCACGTACCGGAAACGGCCTCCGTGTGCTCGTCACTGTCGCCAAAGCGCAGAGGAGCCCCCGCCAAATACACCCGATACATCCGCCCCGCCTGCAAATCGTCCGCATCAACGCACAGCAAATAGTTGTTCTCCGTATTAATCCTCTCCCCTGCTCCATAGGCCAGATAGTAATCTGGACAGTACGGATTCTTACGCACAGAAAACCTGCACCTCCGCTCCTCCTGATCCACCACCAAAACCTCCCCACAGGGCGTCTCCAGGGAGGTGATGCAGCGATATACCCAGAACATTTTCCAACCTCCTCCCCAAAATCCATGTCCCCAGCACAGCAACCAAACTTTCGCCGCCCGCAGGCGGCGAAACAAACTCAAATCATTTTTGCCGGAAACTGCGTTTTCGGCGAAAATACCTCTCGCGGAGCGAGCGTCGAACCCCCGGTCCTCCCCCACGGGGGAGGACCGGGGGTGAGGCGCAGAGCGCAGCGCAATCCCCCTCGCTTGAAATCGCAGATTTCAAGCGACAGAATTTCTCTTTCTCGCCGAGGTCCGCCCCTCGGGCTGGATCTCGCCGGCGGCCTGGAGGGAGCGCTTGGTCAGCGTGGGACCCACCAGCTCGTAGACTAAGACGGAGAGCAGAATCACATTCCGCACCGCCGCGCCGTCGGAGAGGGTCTGGGCGGTGAGGGCCATGCCCAGGGCCACGCCGGCCTGAGGCAGGAGGGTGATGCCCAGGTGCTTCTGGATAGTCTCGCTGCACCCGGTCAGGGCGCAGCTGAGGCGGGCGCCGGTGTACTTGCCCAGGGAGCGGAATACGATGTACACCGCCCCGATCAGCAGCGCCGCGGCGCTGCCCAGAACGCCCAGATCCAGCTCCGCGCCGGATAGGACAAAGAACAGCACGAACAGCGGCGCCGTCCAGCTGTCCACACGGCCCATCAGCTCCTCAGAAAACTCGCAGATGTTGCAGAAGAGGGTCCCCGTCATCATGCACACCAGGAGGAGGGAGAAGCCGCAGTGGACGCCGTCCACCTCAAACTCCACCATAGAGAGACCCACGGTGAGCATCACAAAGCCGATGGAGATGGAGAGACGCTTGCTGCGGGAGTGGAAGAACTGCTCCACATGGTAGAGAACAAAACCCGCCGCCGCCCCCAGGGCCAGGGACAGCACGATCTCCACAATGGGCTCCACCGCCACGGTGACAATGTTCACAGAGCCGCTCTCCAGGGCCGTGGCCACTCCGAAGGAGGCGGAGAACAGCACCAGGCCTACCGCGTCGTCGATGGCCACCACTAAGAGCAGGAGCTTGGTGAGGGGGCCGTCGGCCTTGTACTGGCGCACCACCATCAAGGTGGCGGCGGGAGCGGTGGCGGCGGCCACGGCGCCCAGGGTGATGGCCGAGGCCACGGAGATCACGTCGGGCCGGATCAGGTGGAGGGCGATGAGAGCGATATCCACCATAACGGTGGTAATCACCGCCTGCAAAATACCCACCACGATGGCCTGACGGCCCATCTGTTTGAGCTGCTTGAGGCGGAACTCGTTGCCGATGGTGAAGGCGATAAAGCCCAGAGCCATCTGGGAGACGATGTTCAAATGCTCCACCTCCTCGAAGGAGGCAAAGCCCAGGCCGGGAATATGGAGGGCCCCGATGCAGAAGGGGCCCAGCAGCAGCCCCGCCACCAGATAGGCGGTGACGGCGGGCAGGTTCAGGCGCTTAGCCAGGCGGCTGAGCAGCAGTCCGCCCATCAGGCACACGGAGAGACAGATCAGAATGGTCATAACTTTACACCTTGCTTACTATGAGATTTTCTATCTAAATCGACTGTAAAGATACCACTGTACCCCATAATAGTCAAGGTCGAAACAGCCAAAATTCCCTGCGCCCGTCCCGCCGATTTTCAGCATTCTGGGAGGAACCTCCCTCGGCCTCAGCCCGGCATGGACTGGATTACTGCCAGGATCTCCTCTCCGCTCTGGCCCAGGGGCTCCACGACGGCGTACCAGTCGCCGCAGTCCAGGTGAAATACCCCCGGTATGGCCTCGATCTCCGCCGCAGTGAGGGCGGCAGGGTCGTAGAAGGGCCGGTCGGTGTCCGGCCGGAATGCCCAGATTCCCAGGCGGAAGCTCTCCCCCATCTCCTCCGGGGTGGGGACCACCTGTCCGCCGTCCTCGGTGTACACCGGCTCCGGGGGGACGGTGTCGTTGTAGCTCACCATGACGTGGCGGTACACGGCGCCGTCCTTCATGGTGGTCTTGTAGAGGTTGGCCCAGCCGAAGAAGTAGCCCTCGGGCAAAACCGCGGGCAGGTGTTCCCCCAGGCCCTCCAGGGCGGCGGTCTCCGACTCGGTGAGGGAGATCACCTCCGCTGTCTCCACATTGGCCAGGGACTCCCCCGCGGGGAAGCTGGCGATGCTGGCGGTGATGGGGTCCATGCCCTCGGGGAGATTGTCCCACATCCCGCCGGGTTCGCCGTCCTCACCGATGTAGGCCCCGCCACCGGTGTCGGTGGTTCCGCCCCCCTGCACGGCGAAGGGGGGCCGATGGCCGTCCCGCAGGGCCCAGTATCCGCCGATCAGCAGGCACAGGCAGGCCACCGCAGCGCCGCAGCGTAGCCAGGGGGTCTTGGGCCGCTTTCTGTTTTCCTCCAGGGCGGAGGCGGCCAGGTTCTCATCGATGCTGCCGATGGTCTCAAATAACTCTTCCTTTGTCACAGGTCATATCCCCTTTCCGTCAGATGGTCCCGCAATTTCTCCCGGAGGCGGCGGAGAGCCATGGCGGCCGCGGCGGGGGTCGTCCCCAGGTCCGCGGCGATGTCCTGTACCGCGTGGGCGTACCAGTACCGCCGGAGGAACAGCGTCCGCTTCCGGCTGTCCAGGTTTCGGAGGAAGGTCTCGATCTCCTCCGCCAGAGCCCGGCGGTCCAGGGCCTCCTCGGCGCTCTCCCCGCCGGAGACGATCTCCCCCAGCTCCGAGAGGGCTAAGGCGGTCTCCCCGCCGCCCCGCTTGGCCGCGCGGTCTCGCCGCCAGCGGGAGAAGGACAGGTTCCGGGTGAGCTTCAGGAGGAAGGCCCCCAGCTTCTCCGGTCTCCGGGGCGGGATGGCCTCCCAGGCGCGGAGGTAGGCGTCGCTGACGCACTCCTCCGCGTCCTCGGGGGAGTCCAAGATGCCCCGGGCCAGGGCGGTGCAGGCGGTGCCGTATTTCCCCGCGGCCGCGGGGATGGCGTCCGGGTTGCGCTCCCAGAACAGGGAGAGGATTTGTTCGTCGTCCATGTTGGCGTCGCCTCCTTTCACTCTTAAAGACGCAGGAAATTTGTTGATCTAACAGGGGGTTTCGCCCCCCCGGGGCGAGTTCCTTTTCCCACGCGGGAAAAGGAACCAAAAGCGCGCTTAGGGGTCCGGCGCTGGCGGACTTTAGCCCCGCCTGTGGCGGGGCACAGTCCTTATGCGCCTTCCCCCTAAGAACCCCAGGGTTACGGCGCTATCTCGGCAGACTGGTGCGGAACATCGCTGCGCAGCTTCGGACGCGGCGGCGGTGGCTCTTGCTTAGCGGAAGGTATCTTGAGAGCGTTCTCCCGTCTTTAGCCTTGCTATAAACCGCCGCTGCCGCTCTGCCTGCCTCGCCTCGACTTGCCTCCGAAGAGCACGCTTGAATCGCTGATCGAACAGAGCGAAGGCCGCCGGGCCTGGCGGTAATGTCGGTTATAGTTGATTATAATCGATGCACTTGAGAGGCGGAAAATGGTGTGCAGCACGGCGGTGGACGCAGCTGTGCTCCATTTCCCTTGCCGATCTTTGTTTGTTTTCATGTTATTCGACTATACACGCACCTGTAGGAGCGCCCCCGCCAAAACAGGGGACAGGCGTTTGCCTGTCCCCTGTTTTCAAGCCCTCGGCAGAGTTTGCGGCGCACACGCCGCAAATAAATTGCAATCATTTTTTCCGGAAACCGCGTTTTCGGAAAAAATACTTCTCGCGGAGCGAGCGTCGAGTCTCTGACCTCCCCCGCGGGGGAGGTCAGAGGGGAGGCGCAGAGCGCAGCGCAATCCCCTCGTTTGAAGACCCAGCGAAGCGGTCTTCAAACGAAATTATCTCATCATATACAGCACCTTGCAGGCCTGGGCCCGGGTCATGGAGGCGTTGGGGTTCAGCCTGCCGTCACTGCCGGAGAGGATACCCTGGGCCACCATGGTCTGCATGTGGCTCAGCGCCCAGTCGGGCACGTCCCTGGCGTCCTTGAAATCTGTCAGCTCCGCCGTGGGGAAGCCCTTCTCCTGAAGACGGCCCAGCATGGTGATGGCCTGCGCTCGGGTAATCACCGCCTGGGGTTCAAAATACACCCTGCCGTCGGCGGTGCCGCTGCCCTGCATAATGCCCAGGGCGTACATGGCCTTGGCCGCGTCCAGGGCCCAGGCGTCGATCTTATTCAGATCCGCAAAGGGGACGCTGAGACCGCTGTAGTCCGCGGCGTTCAGCCCCAGATAGCGGAAGAGCATCACGGCGAATTCCGCCCGGGTCATGTGCTTGTCGGGTTTCACATAGGACTTGCCCTTCTCCTCATAGCCGGTAATCAGATTCTGATCGTAGAGGTACTGGATGCACTCCGCCGCCCAGTGGGCGGATCCGTCCGGATTTACGTTGTCCACGAAGGGGGCCGTAACACCCGCTGCCGCTGTCACATCCCAGGACTTCCGGCTGCGGTTGCCGCTGGCGTCCCAGGCGGTGAGGGAGATCCGGTGGGCCTTCCCGTCGGAGAGACAGCTGGTGAGGTCGGCGGAGATGTTGCCGCCGCTGTCCAGAGTGAAGGAGATGCTCTTCCCGTCACAGGTCAGAGACAGATGGGAGGTCTCCAGATTTCCGTCCACATTGTCCACGGCCGAGGCGGTCAGGTGGCTCCCGACAAGGGTTCCGTCCACCGCCGGGGGTGTATTGTCGATCACGTCGGCGTAGGAGGCCACAAACTGGTCAAAGTACAGCGTACCCCTTGTGGTGCTGCCCTCCAGCACCAGGGCGGCCAGGGAGGTGCATGCCTCCGGCAGGGTCACGGACACCTGACGCCATCCGGTGAAGTCCAGGGTTGTAAGCGGCGTCATCGTTCCGGTGTCGTCGTAGACAGACAGGGTGTTGCCGCTGCCGTCCCCGCAGACGGAGAAGGTCAGGCGGCGGTAGCCCTTGGGCAGAGTCCAGCCCAGCTGGAGACCCGCGCCGTCGCTCTCATAGTGGTAGTCCATCCGCAGGGCGGAGAGGCCATACCGGACGGCGTCGCCCTCGGCCCGGCTGAGAGTGACATTGTGGCCGCTGTAGCCGGAGATATCGCCCTCAAAGTCCTCCAGGGTCTCCAACGCGTGGGTGGTCACCGCCACAGAGACGGGGATAGAGGCGTTGATCCGGCCCTTGGACACCGTGAGGGTGCCGGTTCCGCCGAACTGCCCGGCGGTGAATACGCCCTCCTCGTCCACATCGCCCACATCCCCGGTGACAGACCAGGTAAAATCTGTGTCGGCGCTGAGGAGCTTTAAGTGCCTGTAGTAGGCGGCAGCGGTGAGATCCACCTGCTCTCCCGGCTGGAGAGTCAGAGACACCGCGCGGGTGGTCCCCCGGAGCAGGCGCAGCTCCTCCGGCGCGTCGATGACGGTAAGCTCCAGCTCCGCACTGCCGGCCCCCCGGGCGCTGCCGGTGATGCGGACGTCGCCGCCGCGGTCCGGCGCGGTAAATTCCAGGTCGTTCACATCGCCGTCGCTGGCGGAGAGCGTAACCCGGCCGTTGGTGGGGAAGTAGGCGGTGTCCACCACCGCAGCGGTAATGGGAACGGTGCTGCCGGCAAGAATATAGGGGCTGGCGGCATCCAGGTACACGTGGTCCGCCCGTCCGGTGGGCTCGCCGTCGGCCACCAGGAACAGGTGGCTGGTCACGCGGCGCTCGCTGTTGTCTGAGGGGCTGTTGAGAACACCGGCGCTGTCGGCGTCGGGCAGGGAGGCCAGAGCCGTGGTGGATCCGCCGCCGTCAAAGCAGATGGCGGTCTCACAGCCCAGCTCCTCCATCCGCTGCGCCAGCACGCTGAGGGAGGATCCGACGGAGTAGCCGCTGCGCCGTCCGTCCACGGCGTAGAGGATCACCTCGCCGGCGGCGGTGACGCCCACGGCGGTGCGGGGGGCATTGTCCGTGCCAAGCCCCGTCCGGGCCTGTCCGTTCTCCACCAGGAGGTAGAGCCCGCCCACGGCCTCAGTGACGTCATTCCACATCTCGTCTCTGGCGGTGACGGTGAGGCCGAAGAGGTCTCCGGTCCTCATGTTGTGGAGATAGTCCCGCTCCCACTCGGCCGACTTTAAATTGGTAGAGAGCACCAGCTGGCCCGGAGCGACGGCGGTGGCCCCGGAGGTACGGTCGATCACCTGGTCCACAATGTACAGGGCGGTCTCCCCGATGGCGGGGGTTACCGTCACGGCCTCGGGCAGGCCCCGGAGGGCCTCCTGCCGCTCCCGGTCACTGAGATCCTCCACCGCCACGCCCAGACTCTGGGCGTAGGTTCTGAGAGCTCCCACCTCCAGCACCTGGATCGCCTCTTCATCGTCGGCGGGGGAGAGGATCACGTCCACCCCGGCCTCGGTGGTACCGGTGGTGTGGGCGGCGTTAAAGTCGTAGGTATAGGCGTAGATGCCCCCCTTGGAGCTGCGGGCCTTGTTCAGACCGGCGATGCGGAAATCCCCCTCGCCGTTGACGCTGCCGGTGAGACTCAGCCCCGGCATCCCGATGACGGCCTCGCCCTCTGCGGTAAAGCCCACGGCATAGTTGGCGCCGTCGCTGCTGAAGAGGTGCCCTCCGGAGACCAGAAGGCCGGTGGGCGTACCGTTGCCGTCAAAAAAGTCGGCGTTGACGCCGGCCACCACCCGGTAGCCGTCCCGCTCCAGATTCCTGGCGGCGGCGGAGGTGGTGGTACGCTCGGTGACGTAAGACCCGAAGGTGACCTTAGGCGCAACGGCCTCTCCGGGGGTGTAGGTGAGGTAGTACTCCTGACGAAGGTCGGCGTAATAGCTGCTCCAGTAGGTCTCGGTGTACAGCACGGCGCCCTCGTGGAGCTGGCGCTCCCGGGCCACCAGCTGCTGGCCGTAGGCCTCCGACGACGCCGCCGGCAGGGCGGAAAACAGTACGGTCAGACCCAAAAGCAGGGACAGGGTTTTTCGCAGTGTATTTTTCATGGGCATCTCCTTTGCGTTTTTCCGTGGGAAACAGGACCGGGCCCTGGCGGGGCGCCGGTCTCGTCAAATCAAGGCGCTGCACTCCCGCCGCTTTTGCGGCAGAGGTACAGCGGCTAAAACCCGTCAGCATGCTGCTATCATACCATTGCCGCAGCGAAAAGTAAACAGAAAAAAGACGGAAGAGGCGGACAGCGGACGCGGCAGGAGCTCTCCCCCAAATACTTGAAGACATCGTGAACCGCAGCGGCTGATCTTCCGCAGCCTGTTCTCCCGGTATCCATCTCCCTGCCGCAAAGCAAACGTCCCTGAGCATTTGCACCTCCGGCATAAAAAATCTAAAAGCGTACCGTCGGAAGAAAACGGCTAATCCGGTTTTTCAGGGCTAAAATGGAGACCGGCGGCATGATACCCCAAAGAAAATCCCGTTTGAAAGCGGCGCGCCGCTTCCAAACGGGATTTTCCGCCGCCTCAGCTGAAAAATCAGGCAAGCGGCTCCCAAACAACTTTTTTATACATACTCAAAATCATCCGGCCCCTGGAACCAGCTCTTCCGGCCCTGGTGGAGCACAATGGCGATCACCGCCATCACCAGGTAGCCCAGGGCATAGGGCGAGAGAGGATAGAACCCCAGCGCCGCACTGTGGATGAAGCCCAGGGCGGCCAGCACGTAGCCGATCAGAGCGGTGAGGGCGGCCCGGTCCAGCTTCTTGTCAATAATGAACACCGTCATGGTGCCCAGAAGGATGCCAATGAGAATGGCCCCGGCCTTGGTGGCCGCCACGCCGTTCCACATGACTC
This sequence comes from uncultured Clostridia bacterium, assembly GCA_947383645.1. Classification (GTDB taxonomy): domain Bacteria; phylum Bacillota; class Clostridia; order Oscillospirales; family Oscillospiraceae; genus CAJFPI01. Next base: position 17,675 of record CANDEH010000043.1, read on the forward strand.
CCGCGTCGATGAGGGCCTGATGAATCTCCGGAGCAAAGTCGTTGATGCCCGAGGGCTGCACCTCCGTCCACAGATCCGCCAGCCCCGCCGCGCCGGTAACCTGGGTGTACAGGTAGTCCGCCACCGAGGGGACCATGGCGATGCCGATGGCGGCGTAGTGCTTGCGGTCGCAGTCCTTGAAGGCCTGGGCCACCATGACCACCGCGCACCAGAGGAAGGTGATGGCGCACACCGCCGGAGGCACCAGGGTACTGAGGAACGTGAACAGCCCGAAGATGCCCGCCGCCCCCAGTACCACACCGGAGACGATGGAGTACCCGATCCCGGCGTTTGACTTCTTGAGCCCCGCGTGACCCAGCCACACGGTGTTGGGAATAATCCCGCCGAAGAGGGCGGAGACCATGGTGCAGATCCCGTCGGCAAACTGGGCCTCCCGCACGTTGTAGGCGTCGCCGGCGGCGTTGGAGGCCTCCACGTTGTCCATCGTCTCAATAAAGTTGTATATCTCCACCGGAATTACAATCGTGAGGTAGGGCACCACAATGGCAAAGCCGTTAATCATGTACTGAACGCTGGTCACCGGGTTGGGGAAGTAGAACCCCACGCCGCTGAAATCAAAGGAGGTACGGCCCAGGCACAGGGCGTAGACCACACCCCCCACGATAGCCACCACCAGGGGCGGAATCTTCTTGGGGAACAGATACCCGCCGAAGATGCCCACCATGGCCACAAACAGCACGGGAAGCCCCACCAGCGGGTCGCCAAAGATGTCAAACACCCCCTGTGTGGCCATCCAGATAAAGCCGATGCCGGCCACCGTACCCAGCAGCGCCGCCCGGGGAATCCGCTTCTTCATCCAGGGCCCGATAAATCCGCCGCAGAACTCCACAAACCCGCCGATAAAGCAGGCGGCCATGGCCGCGGACCAGGCCAGCCGCGGGTCCTCGATGGCGTAGCTCAGAGGCATAATCACACCGTAGAGGATGACAAACATAGCCGGCGTAGAAACCCCGGAGGGCAGCGCCGTCACATCCGCCCGTCCCTCCTTCCTGGAGAGCTTGTACCCCATCCAGGCGTAGTAGAAGCACCCCAGCATCAGCCCGATGGACATAGCGGGCACCACGTAGCCAAACACGATGTCGGCGGGCCAGCCCAGGACCCCGGTGAGGGTAGCGATGACGATCAAATAGTTGACAATGTTGTTGGTGACGGCATAGGACACGCCGCCGATGTCCCCCCGCCTGAACCAGGGGACAATGTTTGTGTTGGTGCTCATGGTTTCTCTCTCCTCGTTTGTTTAATTAGGAATTAGGAATGCGAATCAAGAGTTAAAAAGGGGTAGAAAAACAGCGCAAAAGAG
>CANDEH010000044.1 GCA_947383645.1 uncultured Clostridia bacterium
GCATGATGAAGTCCGCCCCCATGGCCAGGGCCAGGGTCATGTGGTAGTCGTGGACGATACCGCCGTCGGAGCAGATGGGGATATAGACACCGGTCTTCTCAAAATACTCGTCCCGGGCGGCGGCCACCTCGATCAGCGCCGTGGCCTGGCCCCGGCCGATGCCCTTGGTCTCCCGGGTGATGCAGATGGATCCGCCGCCGATGCCCACCTTGATGAAGTCGGCCCCGGCCTCGGCCAGGAACAGGAAGCCGTCCCGGTCCACCACGTTCCCCGCGCCCACCTTCACACTGTCGCCGTACTTCTCCCGGATGAAGGCCAGGGTCTTGGCCTGCCAGCAGGAGTAGCCCTCGGAGGAGTCGATGCACAGCACGTCGGCCCCGGCCTCCACCAGGGCGGGGACCCGCTTCTCGTAGTCCTTGGTGTTGATGCCTGCGCCCACGATGTACCGCTTGTGGGCGTCCAGCAGCTCCGCCGGATTCTCCTTGTGCTGCTCGTAGTCCTTGCGGAAGACGAAGTACAGAAGCTGCCCCGCGGCGTTGACGATGGGCAGGGAGTTGAGCTTGTGCTCCCAGATGATGTCGTTGGCCTCCTTCAGGGTGGTGCTCTCCGGGGCGGTAATCAGCTTCTCCAGGGGGGTCATGAACTCGGAGACCACCGTGGCGGTGTCCATCCGGCTCACCCGGTAGTCCCGGCCGGTGACGATGCCCACCAGACGCCCCTCGTTGGTGCCGTCCTCGGTGATGGCCACGGTGGAGTGACCGTTTTCCTCCTTCAGCGCCAGCACGTCGGCCAGGGTGGCGGTGGGGGGCAGGTTGGAGTCGCTGCGGACGAAGCCGGCCTTGTAGTTCTTCACGCGGGCCACCATGGCCGCCTCGCTCTCCACGGACTGGGATCCGTAGATGAAGGAGATGCCGCCCTCCTTGGCCAGGGCGATGGCCATGGTGTCGTTAGACACGGACTGCATGATGGCGGAGACCATGGGGATGTTCAGGGAAATGGGGCTCTCCTCCTGTCCCCGGCGGTACTTCACCAGGGGGGTGCGCAGCGACACGTTGGTGGGGATGCACTCCGGGGACGTGTAGCCGGGGACCAGCAGGTACTCGCTGAAGGTGTGGGACGGTTCGCTGTAGTAAAAGGCCATATTCGTTCCTCCAAAACACGAATTCCAAAGGGTTGTTGACGGTTCTGATTTGACAACTATCCTACCATTCCCAACAATTTTTGTAAAGAGAGATTTTGCAAAATTTCCCGGTATTTTTCCTCCTTTTCTGCGGCAGTTTTGCCCCGCGGGGGAGGAAATCCTATCCAGCCCGCTCCGATTTCCGCGTCGCGCCTTGCACCGGAGGGGGGCGCGTGGTACAATGGGGGCAGCGCCGCGGGATTTTCCCGCCGGAATCTACAGGAGGACACGATGAAAATATCCAGCGAAGTGAAAGCCCTGCTCGCCCCCTGCGGCTATCGAAAAAACGGAAACTCCTTCTGGAAAATCGAGAACGGCTTCTACAAGCTGCTCCAGTTTCAGGGGGGCGCCTACGGGGACTACTTCTTCCTCAACGCCGGCCTCCACCCGGTGGGTCTGCCCCTGCTGTATGCCGGCCAGCTCTGCATACCCGAGCGCCCCAGGATAACCCAGTGCGCCCTGCGGGAGCGGCTGGAGCAGATCACGGACAAAGCCGAGCCCTTCCGCGGGGCCTCCGTGGGCCTCCCCCAGGGGACGGAGGCCCAGGTTCTGACGGCGGTCCTGCCCGACGTGGAGCGGTGGCTCAGCACCTGGGGCAGCTGCGCCGCCATTCTCGCCGCCTCCCTGGAGGAGCTGTCCCCGCTGTTCTCCGCCGTCCCCCTGGTGTGGGAGCGGGAGTTCTACCTTCTCAAAGCCTACTGCGCGTGGATGTCCGGGGGCCGGGCCCAGGCGGATGAATATTTTTGCATCTGCAGGCAGAAGAACCCGGACATGGACTTCTCCTTGGTGGACCGGCACATGTCTGATCTAATAAGCCGCATTCCATAGCGCGCCAAAATTTCATTCAACTTTCCTGTTGCATTTTTATACACCATCTGCTATAGTACAGCCATAGATACCCAGTATTTTCCGGGTACACAGTCCAACTACCGGCCAGAGAACCCCGCGGCTCCCCCTCCCATCTGCGGCGGGGGACGCATGAAATGCCGCCCTCCGCGATAGAATGGAGGGAGGCTGCTCTGGCCACAGGGAGGGAGAACCGGTCCCATCGGTCCCCCTCGGGAAAGGAGAGAGAGTATGGAGAAATTCTTAGAGGTCGTCAACAGCGTCAACAAGGCTGTCAACAACGTGGTCTGGGGGCCGGTCATGCTGATTTTGCTGATCGGCACCGGGGCCTACCTCACCATCCGCACCGGCTGCATTCAGCTGACCAAATTCGGCTACATCTGGCGCAACACCATCGGCTCCCTGTTCAAAAAGAAGGAGGGCGGCGGCAAGGGCGACGGCAAGAACCTCACCGCCTTTGAGGCCGTGTCCACCGCCCTGGCCTCCACCGTGGGCACCGGCAACATCGCCGGCGTCACCGGGGCCATCTTCACCGGCGGACCCGGCGCGGTGTTCTGGATGTGGATTGCCGCCTTCTTCGGCATGTTCACCAAGTTCTCCGAGATCGTCCTGGCCGTGAAGTACCGCCAGGTGGACGAGAACGGCATCCACTACGGCGGGCCCATGTACTACATCGAGAAGGGCCTCCACACGAAGTGGCTGGCGGTGGTCTTCGCCTTCATCGCCGGCGTGGCGTGCTTCGGCATCGGCAACATCTCCCAGGGCGCGGAGATCTCCGCCTCCCTCCAGGCCCTCTTCGGCCTGACGCCTCTGATGGCCGGTATCCTCCTGGCCGCGGTGGTGGGCATCGTGATCCTGGGCGGCATCAAGCGCATCGGTCAGATCACCTCCTACATGGTGCCCTTCATGGCCGCCTTCTACATCCTGGCGGGCATCGCCATCATCATTCTGCGCATCACCGAGATTCCCGCCGCCTTTGTCACTATCTTCAAGAGCGCCTTCAGCTTCGAGGCGGTGGGCGGCGGCCTCTTCGGCTACGCCATCATGGTGGCCATGCGTCAGGGCTTCGCCCGGGGCGTGTTCTCCAACGAGGCGGGCCTGGGCTCCGCCCCCATCGCCCACGCCGCCTCCAACACCAGGGACCCGGTGGAGCAGGGCATGTGGGGCGTCTTTGAGGTGTTTGTGGACACCATCATCATCTGCACCATCACGTCCCTGGCCGTGATCCTCTCCGGCGTGCTGGAGGCCGGCTCTACCGACGTGTTCGGCGGCAACGGCGGCGCGGCGGCGGCAGCCTTCAACGCCATCCTCCCCGGCACCATCGGCGGCATTGTTTTGCAGATCAGCCTGCTGTTCTTCTCCCTGTCCACCATCCTGGGCTGGAGCTACTACGGGGAGTGCTGCTGGGGCTACCTCAGCGGGAACAACAAGGTGGTGGACATCGTCTACAAGGTGATCTTCATCCTGGTCTGCGTGGTGGGCGCCACCGGCAGCGGCAAGCTGATGTGGAGCATCTCCGACACCCTCAACGGCATGATGGCCATCCCCAACCTGATCGCCCTGCTGCTCCTCAGCGGAACCGTAATCAAGATCACCGGGGAGTATTTCAAAAATCCGCTGCACAAGTGAAGATTTGCGCCAACAGGTGATGTAATATGGATGGGAGGGGCAAAATTGCGGGGCCGCTTCTGAAAGCACTGCCGGCCCCGGCGGCGGGCTGATGGTGCGGGTCCCTCTCACACGTTTTCCCTTACCGCCGCTGTTATCCTGTCGTCTTCCTGAAAGCCCGAGCTGCCCCGCCGAAACCGGCGGGGCAGCTCTGTCCTGTCTCTTCAATTCCAGCTCCTCCGCTGTCTTTTCCCCGTTTTGTCCTTCAAAATTTCCCCTGCGGCACTCACGGGAAAGCCGTCCACAGGCTCCACATGGGGGACACCTTGTACTCCGCCGCGCGGAGGACGCAAACGGGTCTGATGTCCGTCGGACTTTTCCGGTTTTTAATCGCCCCGGCCATAGTAGACCGCCAGCAGATCCACCACCGTGCCGTAGCTCTGCACACCGGCGGTCTGGCCGTATCCCTTGAGCAGCACGTCGTAAGCCTTCTGGCTCACGGTATCCACCGGGGACTCCCACTTTTGCCAATACAGGCTGTTGTTTCGAATATCCAGCAGCACCTCCTCATCCAGCTGCCCGCGCAGGGTCTCCCACAGCTCCCGGTCCGCGCGGTACAGGGCGTTGGAGAGATGGACGTATCCCACCAGATACCCGGAATACGTATACGCCGGGATGCCGCAGCGGGTGGAGACGACGATGGAGATAAAATTGCACTCCTGCTCTGAGGCAAAGCCCCGCTGGTGGGCCAGCTCGTGGGCGATGGTGGAGGGGAGGTACGCCTCCGGGCTGTCCACATTCAGCACCGACTCCCCGGTGAAGGGGGCGTAGTAGCCGGTGAAGCCCATGGCGCTGAGAAGTTTTGAAAACAGCATCCGCTTGGGCGTCCGGTCCCGCCGCTCCAGGAAGGGAAATTCCTCGTAGACACAGGAATAAATTTCTGTACTGTTGGCAAAAATTTCGTCACGGCTGACGGCGAAGAGGCCGTTCTCGTCCCGGGACACCCGGCGGGAGGCCGCGTTCACCTGCTCTGTGAAATAGGCAGTCACCCGGTAGAGCTCCTCCACGCTGACCTGCCGGGCGCGGATGCCGCTCTTGTCCTGAAAGCCGTCGGCGTAGTAGTTGAGGCCCCAGGCCAGGCAGAACCAGTCCAGGGCTGTCAGCGCCGCGCAGAGCAGGATCAGAAGCCGGCGGCCGGCGGTGGCCCAGCGCCGCCCTCTGGCCCGGCGGATCAGCACCGCCGAGCGGACAATGTGGACGACCACCCACAGTCCGGCGGCTATGTAGAGGATCTCCGCCAGGGGGATGGGCACCAGGTAGCAGGCCGCGCCCAGGGCGTTCTTCACCGGCTGGGTCACGCGGTCCACCAGGAAGGTCATCAGCGGCCGGTTGTTCCGGGTCAGGAGGAACAGGACCAGCAGAGCCAGGGCGGCGGCCAGCCAGACCAGAAGGGACCTCTGGCGGCGTACAAACGATCTCATAGTCCGCTCCTCTCTTTGGTCAGACGGCCCAGCAGAGGTTCAAAGTCGATGCCCTCCCGGGGCGGCAGGTTCTGGGGGGCGGTGTGCGCGGCGCACAGGCGGACGAACTCCGCCGCCTGCCGCGCGGCCTCCGTGAGGGGGGCGCCCTGGACCAAAGCGCCGGTGAGGACGCTGGCGAACAGGTCGCCGGTGCCGTGGAAGGCCCGGCCCACAAAGTCCGTCTGGACCAGGGATACCGCGCCGCTCTCCCGGTCAAAGCAGGCCGCGCCGGTCTTTCCCGGGGCCGCGCCCACCCCGGTGAGCACCACGGATCGCCGGCCCCGGAGGCTCAGGGCCTCCAGTATGCGCCCGGTCTCCTCCCGGGTCCGGCCCAGGGTGTCGAAGGGGACGTCCAGGAGGAGGGCGGCCTCGGTGCGGTTGGGCACGATCACGTCGGCCTCGGCAGCCAGGGCGGACATGGCGGCGCACATCTCCGGGGTGTAGGTGCGGTAGAGCCTGCCGTTGTCCCCCATCACCGGATCCACAACGGCCAGAGCGCCCCCCTGTCGGGCCCACCGGAGAAACTCCGCGGAGAGCTCCATCTGCCGCGCGGATCCCATGAAGCCGGTGTAGACGGCGTCAAAGTGGAGGCGCAGCCGCCGGTAGTGGTCCATAGCGCCGCTGAGGGCGTCGGTGAGGTCCAGGAAGGTGTTGCCCTCGAAGCCGCCCGTGTGGGTGGAGAGGCAGGCGGTGGGCATGGGACAGCACTGCACGCCCATGGCGGAGAGCACCGGCAGTACAATGGTCAGAGAGCACCGGCCGAAGCCGGAGAGATCGTGGATGGCGGCGGTGAGTGGGGTCCTTGTCAAAATCGTCATCTCCTACAAAAATTGGGGTGGAATTTTTTCTATTATATTCCGAAATTACCTCTTGTTCAAGTGGTAATTCTATGGTATACTAACATCCGTGGCAAGTGAGGGACCGCCTTTACCTGCGGGTATGGTGGAATTGGCAGACACGCCAGATTTAGGTTCTGGTGGGCGACCGTGCAGGTTCAAGTCCTGTTACCCGCACCAATCCCCTTCGCTTGCGCGAGAGTCGGAGGCTTAGCTCAGCTGGTTAGAGCGCATGCTTCACACGCATGAGGCCACTGGTTCGAGTCCAGTAGTCTCCACCATGATGAACGACCCTACCTAATCTGAACAAACTGATGTCAGTTGTTCAATTTGGTAGGGTCGTTTTATACCTATAACCGTTATGCTACAAGGGATTCAGCTGCTCTGTATAACATCGCCCATGTCACTGGTCAAAAACAAACAGGACAAAATCAAAGCGCAAAGTGTGTGATTGGTGGGATTCGAACCTTACTGACATCGCTCTGATGTCCTTATCGCCAACCCCTCATGAACAACTCATCTACTTGGCATGGTGTCTGGTTTCTCAATGTGCGATGCGGTCGTTGTGAGTTATAAAACTCGATGTACGAGGCAAGGCCACGTTTGAAATCAGCCTCTGGAGTATAATCTTTTCGATACAGCTCCTCCTTTTTGAGTGCGGCGAAGAAGGACTCAGCAACTGCGTTATCGTGCGGCCTCCCTGAATTGGAGAAAGACTGTTTTACAGATCGCTCATGTAGGCGCTGTCCAAATCGGTGAGAGGTATACTGCGCTCCCCGGTCGCTGTGAAAAATGAGGCCGGCATCCGGATCACGTTGTTCCCATGCAGCCTTGAATGTTGAAGGAATCAGCTGAGTGCTATTCCTCCTGGAGACTTTGTAGGCGATAACTTTTCGGGAAAACAAGTCCAAGATCACACAGGTGTATAAGTATTGTTCTCCCAGTTTGAAGCAAGTAATATCACTGACCCAGATCTGATTAGCTCTATCCGCCTGAAATTGCTGCCGGAGAATACTTTGTTTCTTCCCTGACTTGTGGAGCTTTTTGTAGTCCCGCTTTGCGGTGCTCCGGATGCTGGATAGCCCCATTTCTTTCATCAATCTTGCTACGTATTCTGTACTGACCTGGTGTCCGCGTTGGACGAGGATCGTGCGGATCTTCTCGGCACCCAACACTTGGCGGTACTCATCAAACACCTCTTGGATCAGGCCACGGTATTCTTCCCGGCGTTTCTCAAACCACGCGTTGCCTCGTTTGTTTCGGAGGATATGGTTGTAAAAGGTACCACGGGAGACATCCAATGCTTCGCAGAGTGTGTGGACATCATACTGACCATAAAGCGTCTCCACTGTTTTCAAGTTTTGTGACCCGGCGCAGGAGCATCTCGCATTCTTTTGTAGTGAGGGGATGTTTTTCATCAAGTGCTGCATTGTGATACTGTTTTGCCCAACGATAGATATCGAAATAAACTTTTTCTCTAAGCGCACATCTTCGTGCACCTTTTGATTCTATGAGAGCCTTTTATGGAAGGATGTTACTCCTTACCCTTAAATCGGGAGGCTCTGATATGACAGAGGAAAACTATACTTATCGAACCAGCCAGACCCTGTTGCGGAACCAATTCCCCGGAAGAGGGAAACTGAAGATTCCTGTCATCCCCAAATTTGAGCCCGGACCGGGAGATTTTGATGATTTGCTTCTGATTGGTTTTGATAAGACCCACCTGGAAGATCAGAATCACCTTGACCGCATGGTTCACTTTTTCCTTTATGACTACCGCTTTGAGCGAGTCTGGAAAAACCCGGACAGCGATATCGAGAAGCTGTCCCGATACCGGGCGGTGCTCTCCCCGGATTTCAGCGTGTATCTGGAAATGGCCCCTGTGATGCAGCTTTACAACGTATTCCGGAATCGCTGGTGCGGCGCCTACTGGGCCTCCAAAGGAATTCGGGTAATCCCAACTGTGAACTGGGGCGATGAATCCACATTTGATTTCTGCTTTGATGGGATCGAGAAAGGAAGTACCGTTGCCGTATCCACGTATATGGCGTCAGCCCATGACCACCGACAGGATCAGAAGGAATGGTTCATGGCTGGTTACAATGAGATGCTGCGGCGGATTGAACCGGAGAAGATCATCTGCTACAATACACCTTTCCCAGAGATGCGGGGTGACATTGCATATATAGATTATGAGCGCAGTTCCTGGCGGTACATGAATTATGAGAGATCATATAAAGCAGAAGATTTTGACGCTTTCAAAATCGGTGGACAATCAACCGCGTCCTATGATACAATTACTCCATTCATAGATGTGCCGTTGAAAGGCGGCGGCAGCGCTCAGGGCGGGGAGTGGAGACCGAGTCCCAACAAACCAGAGGATCAGCGGTTTTTAGGGGAGCCAGGTCAGATTATTTCCTCTCATGCGCCGGGAAAACATGGCGGATATGAACGTGACACAAAAATTGGGGACGGTGGAAAAGCTACTTCGGAACGGCATTACACAGACCATCAAAGACCGGATCTTCATACGGATCCACATGACCATATTATTGATTGGTCGACTGGCGTTCCAAGACCCGGGCCGCCAATTAACTATCCGGATGGAGCACCAGAATTCAAGAGATTCGGAGAGCATAGACGTATGCATAAGATGATAGGAGTGAACGGCCCTGAGGGCAATCGTTTTAAGACAATCAGCGACTTCAAGTGGTGTGTAAACTGCGGTGGCGAGGTGGAATTTGAATGGAAGGGGTTGTCATATGGGATTTGGCCGAAACTGCGTAAAACGCCGGACGCTCCGCTCCAAATGGTGATTTCTCGGATTTATATAGATAATCCGGCATCTACCGAGAAATGGTGCGATACCGCCGATGAATTGTTGGAATACATGGTGGGCGATGATCGCCTCCGGGATATAATCACACAGGTCACGGTCTGGAACCGCACAATTTGAGTATCTGATCCGGAGATTGTAATATGCAAAGCCCCTTATCCATAAAAATCGATTTTCATCGCTTATTGCACATAAATGGAGACGGCAGAGCAATTGCTCTTCCATCTCCATTTATGTGGGGACCTGCGGTCCATTTGACATGCTCGGGGCGAGTGAATCGCCCCATTTACGGCCTAAGAACCGCCCCTCTGGGGCGGTTGAAACGCCCGCTGCGGCGGGCAGTGCGCCAAGTTTTCGCCTTGTGGCGAAAACACTTATACGCCGCCCTTGCGGCGGCTCGCTGGCGCTCGCGGCTCTGACAGGGCGGAATCTTTTTTGTAAATGCGAGACAAAACCCGCAAGTACGAACCCTGTATATTGTCAGGAATGTATTTGCAATAGTATCAAAAATAGAGCCAAGGTGATGAACCTTGGCTCTATTTCTGCGTCCAGATGCAATTATGTGATTCCGGAAATTTTCGCGTAAGGGGAAAATGATATGATCCTCACGCTATATTTTCCTGTGGGTACATCCACTTGACATTGCTTCCAAAATTCATATAATGTAGGATAAATGAAACTGTTCCGGACAGAGATATATTTCCGCTATTTCTGATGGATGGAATGATCCCTAAAGCTCGTTCATAACGGGTTTTATCAAAAAGGAGGCGTATTGTTTGCCGCAGTTTGAGGCTTTAAAAGATACTCCGCTCATTCGCGACCGTGTGTATGACACTCTGCGGGGGGAGATCCTGACGGGAGGGTTTGCTCCCGGGGAGACGCTGAATATTCTGGCGATCTCCAAGCAGATGGGGGTCAGCTGTGCGCCGATCCGCGAGGCGCTGAATATGCTCACCAAGGACGGCCTGGTGGACCTGGCGCCCCACAAGAAGGCCAGTGTGGCGGTCGGTACGGACGCAGACTATAAGGTCGCCTTCGAGCTCAGGCTGATGCTGGAACCCTACGCACTGCAGCAGTCCATCGGCCTGATCCCAAAGGCGGAAATTAACGCTATGCAGATTAAGTTGGAGAAGGACTACGGTACGGTGGAGAGTATAACGGATTTTTTCGCCTGCGACAATGAATTCCACCAGTTGCTGTACCGGTATACCAACTCGAAACTGCTGATCGCCACGCTGGACAATGTGCGCACCTATACGATGCGGTATTTTGCGCGCCGCTTCGATATGATTGTCGCGGCGAAGCGCACCCAGTATAGGATTCCCTCCTATGACCAGATCTCCACTATCCGGGATGAGCTGCGGGAGCACGCCGAAATTCTGGAGTCGGTTGTGCAGCGGGATGGCGATACGGCGGTCCGGAGGCTGAAGGAGCACATCAGCGTCAATATCGGCTACATGGACGCGATATCGGAATAGACACCCCGCCGCCTTCGCTGGCGCGCCGGGTCAGGGAATAGGAGACACCCCCCTCTGGGAGGGAGGCAGCATTTTTGCTGTCTCTCCCGGAGAGGGGCTTTATTTTGTTATGGAAGCAAGGGGTGTTCAGCGAACTTTTTGTCCTGCGGTTTTGATGAAGTTTTTGCTCTGATCGACCTTTGCGGTGTCGTAGCGCCGCTCTCCCTCGAAATCTTTCATCAGGCCGAAGAAGGGCTTGGAGAGCAGGACGATGGCGATCAGGTTGGGGTACAGGCAGAGGCCGGTGGCGATGTTGGCAAACCCGTTGTAGAGGTCGTTGACGCCGGAGTAGCCGGCAAATACCAGCGGCATGAGGAAGAACAGCCATCTGAGGTACTTGAAGGACTTCTTCCCGAACAGGTCCTTGGAGGCGTTTTCAAAGTAGACGTAGAACACCACCGTGGTGGAGAGGCAGAACGCCGCCACGCAGACGTTGCAGATCAGGTCTGCCGCGCCGCCGGGGAGAACGCTCTTGAGGCCCTGCAGCGTGAGGGCCACGCCGGTGGCGCCGGAGCTCCAGTTGCCCTCGGGGAGGATGCAGATCAGGGCGGTGGCGGTGCAGACGACGACGGTGTCGATGAACACCTCCGTCACGCCCCACAGCCCCTGCTTGAAGGGATGGTCCACGTCGGCTGTGGCGTGGACGCAGGGTGCGAGGCCAAGGCCGGCGTCGTTGGAGCCGGTGGCGCGGGCGGCGCCCTGCTTGATGACAAGGGCGATTGTGGAGCCGACGAAGCCGCCCGTGGCGGAGGAGCCGGTAAAGGCGTTGCCGAAGATCAGGGCGAAGGCGTGGGGCAGGTTGGTGATGTTGCCCACGATCACAACGACGCTGGTGAGCAGCCAGAGGATGGCCATAACCGGAACCAGGGAGCCGCAGACCTTGCCCACGGACTTCAGACCGCCAATGCAGGAGAGGAACACGAACAGGACCATAACGCCGGCGACGATGTACGGATTCCAGCCGTAGGAGGCCTGGGTGGACTCGACGACGGTGTGAATCTGCATAACGGACGCCATGAGGATCGCGTTGAAGAACAGGCCGACGGAGAAGGCCTTTTCAAGGAATTTGGAGTTCAGACCCGTCTTCATGTAGTACATGGGGCCGCCGTGGATCTCCCCGTCGGGGGAAACCTCGCGGTAGTGTACGGCGAGGGTGACCTCCGCGCACTTGATGGTCATGGCGAAGAAGGCGAAGACCCACATCCAGAAAACCGCGCCGGGTCCGCCGATAGCGATGGCGGCCGCGGTGCCGGAGATGTTGCCCATTCCTATCGTCCCGGCCAGCGCGCCCATGACCGCCTGGAACTGGGTCAAGCCCTTGGTCTCCGTCTCCTGCTTCTGAAAGAGCTTGCCCATGGTGTTCTTCATGATATAGCCAAACTTTCGGATCGGATAGAATTTTGTTCCAATTTAGAAGGAATGCGCCGGTGAGCAGCAGGAAGACCTGGGTCCAGGGACCCCAGAAGAGATCCCCGATCTTTACGCTGACGTCTACTATGGCATTGATGATATTCATAATTCTCCCTTTCATTGTTCCGTTCGGTTAGTAGTAACTACGCCAATGGTAAGGGTACATGCAATAGCATCTCTTCTGTAAAACCGCCTCCTTCTTTCTGACGCGTTCTGTCTTCCCGGAAGCTGTCTCCTTCCTCCATTCCACTCCTCTCTCCCTCAAATTGCTCTGCCGCGCCGCCCGGCGCCAGATGCGGTCCGTCCTCCGCTCACAGCGTTACGGGGTCGATCCGTCTGTCGCCGTCCACTTTTTCGTGGATGACGCTCTCCAGGTAGCCCAGCATCTCTCCAAATTCAACCGAAATTTTGCGGCGGACCGGGCCGCTGTACCTGCCCTCCGCGGTAAGCGCCGCGACCTGCTCCTTCAGCTCTTTGTAGCGGCGAATGACCGCGTCGTCCTTGTAGTAGAAGATGGAGTGCTTCCCCCTGGTGAAGTCCGCGCTCTGGATATCTGTAATCATCATCTCCAGGTCCACGTAGTATTTCGTGCCAAATCCCTCGCTGAGCTCTCGAGACACCTCCTCCAGAACGGGCAGGTTCTCCGGCTCAATAGGCGGGCTGATCGCCAGGGGCTTCACGCCGCAGGCTACCATCTCGATGAAACAGTTGATCATGCCGATCTCGTAGGAAATCCGATCCAGGGGATAGCTGCTCATTTCCCTTCACCTCCATACTCTTCGCGGCTTGAATGCCGCCCTCATATACTCAGTGTTTGCGGTTGCACAGGACCTCGTCGCCGATTCTGCCGGCGTTGAGGTCCTCGATGGATTTCCCGATGATGGAAAATCCCTCCCGGATCTCATCCGAGGTGATGACCAGCGGCGGCTGAATCCGCAGCACATGGCCGGCCAGCGGGATCATGACAAGACCCCTCTCAAAACTCCGGTATACGATCTTGAACGCGGCGTCGTTGTCCAGGACCGGCCTACCGTGGACATCCGGCCTTCCCACACCGATGCCCATGGACATACCGATGTTTCGGGTGAAAATGACATTGTCGGGATACCTGGCCTTGAGCTTTGCGGCCTCCTCCTCCAGTGTGCGGATGTGCTCCTGAAGCTGGTTCTGAAATTCCGTTGTCTGGTAGTAGTCGAAGGCCGCTATCCCGGCGGCGCAGCTCAGCGCGTTGCCGCTGAGGGTAAAGGAGTGGTTGTACAGGGAGTCCATAATCTCGCTCCTCGCCATAAAGCCGCTCATGACCAGTCCGGCGCCCATGGCCTTCCCGATGATGATCCCGTCCGGCTTGACGTCGTAGTGCTCGATGCCAAAGAATTTTCCCGTCCGCCAGAAGCCCTGCTGGGTCTCGTCGCTGATAAATAGGATTCCATGTTTTTTGCACATGGCGCCCAGCTTCTTCATGAAGAGCGGGTGGGCGGGGAGAATGCCGCTGTCCCCCTGGATGGGCTCGACAATGACGGCGGCGACCTCCTCCGGCGGCAGATACGTCTCAAAGGCGAGGGCAATATCCTGTAGCGCACACCGCTCGACCTCCTCGTCCGGCCGGTCGGTTCCGTAGTAGCGGAAGGGGTAGATGTCGGGGACCATGGGGCCGTACTTTTCGCGGGTCTTGCTGGAGCAGAAAGTCAGGCTGGCCGAGGCCAGCGTGTTGCCGTGGTAGCCGTCGATGAAAGAGATGATCTTGGGACGGCCCGTGTAGGCCCGGGCAAACTTGATGGCGGCGTCGGCGGCGGCGGAGCCGCTGTTGCCAAAGGCGATCTTGGCGAGCCCCTCCCCGGGAAACACAGATACCAGCCGCTCGGCGTAGTCCACCGTGATGCCGTTGTAAATAAAGTAGATGCCGTACTGCGTATAGCGCTTTAGCTGCGCCTCAATCGCCTCCGTGACAACCGGATGGCAGCTCCCCAGGTTCAGGGAGGCGGAGCTGGCAAGGAAATCGATATACCGATTTCCGTCGGCGTCCTCCAGAATCGCGCCGTTGGCGCGCTCGATGGCCAGGGGAAAGCTGGTGTTGTGCTGGCAATCCGGGATCACTCGCCGGTCGCGCACAATGATCGCTCTGCATTTTTCGTGGTTCATGGTACGTCCCTCCTTGTCTGTCCGCTGCTGCTCTGCTTCGCTTCACCCCTCACCGCGGGATCAGCGGTCTTTGTACCGGCATATCTTGCTGGTCGTATAGCCGGCCTTGACGAACCCCACCGCAACCATCAGTGCGCAGTGGATGCCGTCCAGGACAGGCACGCCCAGCTCCTCCGCCATGCGCGCATTCATGCCGGCGAACCCGGCGCAGCCCAGGACAATGACCTCCGCCGAGTCCTCCTCGATGGCCAGCCGCGCCGCATTGAAAAAGGGGGCGTCCGACGAGAGCCCCTCCACCTGCCCCCTGGGGCTGCGCACGGAGGCGCAGGCGTCGTCCAAATGGTAGCGGTGGATGAGCGCGTACTTGTTGGGCACGGAGTGCTTGTCCGTGCTGACGACGGAAAAGGAGTGTCCCAGCATACTCGCCAGGTGCATGGAGGCCTCCCCGATGCCGACCACCGGCTTGTCTGTGATCTGCCGGAGCAGATCCAGGTTCGGGTCGCAGTGGCAGGCGACGATGAAGGCGTCGTATTCCGCCTCATTTTCCCGCACCACCTCTACCATGCCCGGCGCACAGGAGAGTTGGTCGCTGTAGTAGTCGATGAACTGGGGGGCATCCGGAATGCAGACGGTCCGAACCTCGAAATCGCCGGCGGCGTAAGCCTCCGCGCAGACCTGAATCGCTTTTGTCATCTCTTCACTGCTGTTGGGGTTGATAATCAGTATTTTCATGGTTTCCTCCTGTTATCGCCGTTCTTCGGCGAAAAAACCGTTTGTTTGCCGTAGCCTGAAACGCGGCCTCTGCATCCTTCAAACGCACATGGACGGAGGATAGGAGTAGTATCCCCACTTGGACTGCTTTACGCCGGCGCTTACCAGCGCCTCTGTAACCTTCAGCGTCACGCAGGAGGGGTCGATGACCTCCACCCCCAGCTGCTCCCGCACGATCTGGGCATAGCCGGCCATACCGGCGTAGCCGAGGACAATCACCTCGGCGCCGTCCTGCTCGGCGGCCTCCCGGGAGACCTTGAGGATCTGCGCACAGGCGCGCGCCTCGTCCTCCTCGATCTCCGCCACGGACATCCCCAGCGGCCGTATGGATGCCAGGGACTCCTCCAGCCGAAAGCGCCGCACGTGGGCCGCCTTGCTGGGGATGCGCCGCTCCGTCATCGTCAGCACGGTAAACTTGGCGCCCAGCATGGCCGCCACGTGCAGGCTGGTCTCCTCGATGCCCATTATCAGGATGTCGGAGATCTCCCGGGCCTGTTCCAGGGCGGGGTCGCTGAAACAGGCCAAGATCACGGCGTCAAAGTGCTCTTTATTTGCCTTTTCCACCAGCGCGAGCACACCGGGAACGCACATGGCCTCGTCATAGGCGCTCTCAATGGCCAGAGGGCCGTTGGGAGGACAGGTCACGGTGAGATCGGTCTGTTCGCTCTTGATTTGGCGGAGCGCCCGGTCCAGGTGAGCGGTCATCTGCCGGGAGGAGTTGGGGTTAATAACCAATATCTTCATGGCGCTTACAGGTTCTGTCCGGCGTCGAAGGCCTGGATGTTCAGATCCTTCTGCTTGGCGGGCACATACTTTTTGATGGCCTCCAGCCACAGATCATAGTCTGTCTCCAGCATTTTGCTGAGGGTACCCAGCAGGACGACGTTCATCACCTTTACATTTCCCAGCTCCACGGCCTTGGCGGTGGCGTCATAGGCGATCACCTCGCTGGCGGCAGCGTGTAGGCAGGCGTCGATCTCCTCCCGGGTGGGGTATTTTTCCAGGCCGGTGCTGACGGACATGGGCTGCATCATGTAGGTGTTGGTGATGATCCTGGCTCCCTTGCGCAGAAGCTGTACAGAGCGCATGGTCTCCATCGGCTCGGAGCCGATGAGAACATCCACCGTGCCGGTCATGCTCATGGGGGAACCGACACCGTTTTTGTCCCAACGCAGTGGCTGGAGACAGCGCCGCCGCGGACGGACAGGCCCATGTTGTCGGACTTTTTGGCGTCGTAGCCGGCCAACATCCCCACCTCGGACAGGATGTCGCTGACCAGGATCGTCCCCTGACCGCCCACGCCCACCATCAGAAAATTGATACTGTTACCCATCGTTTAGCCCTCCTTCTTTGTAATCGCCTTCACCGGGCAGACCTGAGAGCAGATGCCGCATCCGTTGCACAGTGTCGGATCGATCCTGCACTTCTTCTTATGGGTCTTGGGATTCTCCTCCTCCGAGACCATGATGGCCGGGCAGCCGCACTTGAAGCAGGTCTGGCAGGCGATGCACTTGTCCGCTTCCACGGTATAGGGCGCGGCGCTGAACTTGTTGAACTGGACGCATTCCCCCTTGGTAATCAGGACGGATACCTTGTCAAAGGCCATACACTCCTTCAGGCCGTCCTCCACCTCGTTGACGTCGAAGGCGTTGACTGTTTTCACCAGCTCCACGCCCATGGCGCGGCACAGTCCCTCCATGTCGATCCGGGTGGCGGCCACGTTTCGCAGGACGCGGTAATCGGTGGCGGGGTTGTCCTGGTGGCCGGTCATGGCGGTGTTGGCGTTGTCCATCAGGATCACCACGCCGCGGCCGTTGTTGTGGACCATGTTGGCCAGGGCGGGCAGACCGGAGTGCCAGAAGGTGCCGTCGCCGATGGTACACACGCGGTTCTCCGGCAGGCCGGCCAGGCTCATGCCGTGCAGCTGCCCGATGGAGGTGCCCATGCAGCCCATGGTGTGCTGCGCCTCAAAGGGGGGCTGAGCGCCTAAGTTATAGCAGCCGATGTCGCCGACACAGGCAATATCGTGCTTTTTCAGCACATAGTAGGTACTTCTGTGGGGACAGCCGGCGCACAGCACAGGGTTGCGGCCGGGCAGGTTCTCCACGGGCTTGACCTCCATAGTGCGGGGGTCCTCCTGCAGGATGCCGTGCGCCAGGCTGATATCCAGCAGGCGGTCGGGCAGCAGCTCGTAGCAGGGTGGGAAGAGCTCCTTGCCGATGCAGTCCACCCCCATGGACTTGACCTGCTCCTCAATGACGGGGTCCAGCTCCTCGATAACATACACCTGCTCCACCTTGGCGGCGAAATCCTGAATCATTCTCCGGGGCAGCGGGTAGCTCATCCCCAGCTTCAATACGGAGGCATGGGGGAACACATCCTTGATGTAGGCGTACATGACACCGGTGCAGATAATCCTCATTTTGGTGTCGCGCATCTCCACGCGGTTTATACCGCAGGTCTCGGCGTACTCCGCGATGGCCTGGATCTTCTCCTCCAGCTTGGCGTGCATCACGCGGGCGTATATGGCGGTGCAGTTGTACTTGGGCAGATTGCGGGGGAATTTCTCCAGCGTCCGGGTGTTCTCCGCCCGCTCCCCCAGCTCGACAACGCTCTTGCAGTGGGAGACACGCATGACGCTGTGCAGCAGGCAGGGGATGTCGAACTTCTCGGACAGCTGGAACGCCTTCTTCACATAGTCCTTTGCCTCCTGGCTGTCGCAGGGCTCAAAGGTGGGGATCTTGGCCAGGCGGGAGTACCAGCGGTTGTCCTGCTCATTCTGGGAGCTGAACAGGCCCGGATCGTCGGCTGTGACCAGCACCAGTCCGGCCTCCGCGCCGGTGTAGACCGTGTACAGCAGGGAGTCCATCAGCACGTTCATGCCCACCTGCTTGGTGGTGACCAGCGCCCGCTTGCCGCAGTAGGCGGCGCCGGCGGCGGCGTCCATGGCCACCTTTTCATTGGTGGACCACTCCACATACACCTCCTTGCCGTACTGGGCGGCCATGTTCCTGACAATCTCAGAGCTGGGCGTACCGGGGTACCCGGTCACAATTTGCACGCCGGCCTCATAGGCGCCGCGGGCAATGGCCTCGTTTCCTGAAAGTAGTGCTTTCAATGTATCCATCCTCCGTTCGTAGTATTTTTAAGTCGCTTCTTCCCAGACCTACAACAGTTCGATCAGCGCATCGACGGCAAGAACGCCCCTACCCTCCGGGTAGACCAGAAGCGGATTGATGTCCAGACCGGCCACCTTGTCCGCTCCCTCCGCGGCCAGCCTCCCCAGTTTGACCAACGTGTCGGCCAGCGCCTCCACATCCGCCCTGGGCATACCGCGGAAGCCGGCGAGCAGCCGGTATCCCTTGGTGGACTGGATCATGCGCAGCGCCTCCTGGCGGCTCAGCGGCGGCAGGGCCAGGGCGCTGTCCTTCAGAACCTCCACCCAGATTCCCCCAGTACCGTAGACCACAGCCGGACCGAACTGGGGGTCCCGGGTGACTCCCAAGATGACCTCCGCCACCGGTTTCTCCGCCATCTCCTGGACCAATATCCCATCAATCTGCGCATCGGGGGCAAAGTGTCTGGCGTTGTCCAGCAGCGCGCGGTACCTGCCGCGGACGTCTCCGGCGTCTTTCACGCCCACGGCGATGATGCCGGCCTCGGTCTTGTGCATGATCTGGGGGGACATGACCTTCATCACCACGGGATAGCCGACCTCACCGGCGGCGCGGACGCAGGCCTCCTCATCCGTGCACAGAATTTCGCGGGTACAGGGGATATCGTACTCCCGCAGGAGCTGCTTGCTCTGGTACTCGGTCAGCGTGTGACCGGTGTGGGGGGCAGCGGCGGGAACGCGTCCCGGCTGACGCCGCTCTCCTCCGGTGCGCCGCAGCTGCCAAAGCGCACCGCGTTGGCGATAGCTCGGAGCCCCTCCCGGGTGCCCTGCACGGCCGCGACGCCGCCCGCGTCCAGGATCTTCTTGATCTCGGGGTGGAATCCGGTGGAGGCGTTGTTCAGCAGGATCACCGGCTTGTCCGTCTTTTGGGCGGCGGCCGCCGCGGCGCGGGCCACGATGGCGTACTGGTCCACCTGCCGCTGCGCCATGCCGGGGGGCACGTCCTGCACTACCAGAACGACGTCGGCCTCCGGCTCCGCGGCGGCGGTGAGCAGGCAGGTCTCATAGAACTCCTCAATTCGGCCGGAGCCCCAGGCGTCCAGCGGGTTGTTCACATTGGAGTAGGAGGACAGCAGCCCCCGGACGATCTTTTCGCCCTGCTCGCTCCAGGCGGGGAAACGCAGGTCACTGATATGGACAAGACCACAAAACCCATGCGGAGCTGCTGACAATATTTCA
>CANDEH010000045.1 GCA_947383645.1 uncultured Clostridia bacterium
GAAGATGGACTCCCGGTACTTGGCGGTCTCCCCGGGGACGATGATGTAGGGCAGCTTCTCCATGCGGTCGTAGTCCCCGTCGTAGGCCAGACGGGCGACCTCGGTGAACACTTTCTTGCGGATGTCGGTGACAGATGAGGTGAGTCCTCTCATGGCGGCGCCTCCTTGTTGTGGTTTTGTCTGCAAATTCTATTATACGGAGGAGGGGAGGGGGTGTCAATGGGGTTCTATGGGCGCCGCGGCGACGCCCTTGCGGGGGGAGAGACGCTTGAAAAAATTTTATAAAATCTGTGCATTGACAGAAGGGGAGAAATACGATATATATGGAGCTGTACAAAGGGAGTAGCCTGCGCAGGCGCCGCCTGCGTTCGCTGAGCCGTCAGCACGGTCGATAGACCCGGCTCCGTGAAAAAGTGGCGAGACTTTGCCGTTATTTTGACGGCAGAGTCTCGCTTTTTTTCTGCCCCTGTTACAACGCGTGAGATTGGGCAAGAATACGACTATGTGTACAGAGAAAAAGGAGGCATGACATGACATCTGCGGAGTTGAGTCTCTTCATTGTGCGGCTGCTGGCCGGCACCGGCGTGTTCCTGGTGGGGGTCCATCTGCTCACCGCCAACATCGAGCAGCTGGCCACCGGGAAGATCCGCGAGCTCTTCGGCCGGACGGCGGACAGACGCCTGGTGAATGTGGGCATCGGCGCGGCGGCCACCGCGCTGATCCAGAGCTCCGGCGTCACCACAGTGCTGATTGTGGGCTTTGTCAACGTGGGGGTGATGAACCTCTACCAGGCGGCGGCCATGATTATGGGCGCCAACATCGGCACCACGGTTACCGCCCAGATCGCCGCCCTCAGCGCCTTCCCCGTCACCACCTATATTCAGATCTCCGTGTTTGTGGGGATCCTGCTGAGTATGGCCGGAAAAGGGGACGCGGTGCGGAAGACCGGCCTCATCCTTGCGGGTCTGGGTCTGATTTTCATCGGTCTTGCCCTGATGTCCGATGCCATGAAGGCCAACCGAGACGCCGTCCAGGCGATTTTTGAAAGCGTCCACAGCCCGCTTCTGCTCTTCCTCTCCGGCATCCTTCTCACCGCTCTGGTGCAGTCCAGTTCCGCCACCACATCGGTAATCATCGCCATGTCCGTGGCCGGACTTACGATTGGCTCCGGGAACAACGAGGTGCTCTACATCATCCTGGGCACCAATATCGGCTCCTGCGTTACGGCCCTGATGTCCTCCGCCACCGCGGGGACCAACGCCCGGCGGGCGGGGCTTATTCACCTGATGTTCAACACCCTGGGGTCGGTCATCTTCTTTGTCCTCCTGGCCTGCTGGCCCACCTTTATGGCGGACACCTTCCGCCGGTGGTTCCCCGCCCTGGCCACACAGATCGCCATGTTCCACACTTTCTTCAATGTCACCTGTACCGTGCTGTTTCTCCCCCTGTGCGGGGCCTTTGTCCGGGCCTCGGAGGTGCTGATCCGGGAGAAGAGGCCGGAGGAGCCGCCCACCTTTCTGGATGAGCGTATGCTCTCCTCCTCCTCTCTGGCCATCTCCCAGCTGGAGAAGGAGCTGCTGCGCCTCTCCGACACGGCCATGGCGGCCTTCCGCATGGGGTTTTGCGCCTTTCAAAAGCGGGATAAGTCCCTGATCGCTCCCACCCGGGAGCTGATTGACCAGACCGGCAGCATCAGTCAGGGGATGGTGGGCTACATGATCCGCCTCTCCGCCAAGAGCAAGGTGGCCGAGGAGCGGAATATCACCAACCTCCACAGCAACCTGGGGGATATCATGCGTATCGCCGAAATTGCGGACAACTGCACCAAGTACACCCAAAAGGCCATCGACCAGAACCTGATCTTCTCCGTCTCTGTCCAGGGGGACCTGACGCGGATGGCGGGCCGCGTGGAGGCGCTGTATGAGCTAACCAGACAGGCGGTGCTGGAGAAAGACCCGGCGCTGCTGCCCCGGGTGGAGGCCGTGGAGGACGAGATCGACGCGCTGCGCAAGGAGCTGATTGACGGCCACATCCGCCGGCTGAACGCGGGGGAGTGTCAGGCTGAGTCCAGCGGGGTATTTATCAACCTGGTGTCAAATTTGGAGAGACTGGGGGATCATTTGACTTATATCGCGGATACGATAAGAAATTGAGAGCGGAACTCGGAACTGGCCGCATCCTCAGATATCGGTTGACCGGACCGGAGCCGCGGGGGGCGGGTCCCGTTCCTGATGCCGGCTTCTCAGCGGCGAGCCGGCGGCCTGACATGTTCCCATGCGGGCGTATGGACTGGAGAAAAAGATTGCCCTGCCCAATCCGAACAGCTGACGGCAGCTTGTTCAGATGGGGCAGGGCCGTATATCACACGGCGGCAAAGCCGGCGGCGAAGGCCTTGGTGTTGCTCTCGGCGAACTTACCCTTGCCCTTCTTGGCAAACATCTGGTTCATGGCGTCGATGGCCTCCTGGTCGGAGAAGTCCCCCATCAATTTGGTGATGGCCCCGGTCATGATGATGTTGGCGCCCCGGGGATTCCCCAGGCCCGCCGCCAGATCGAAGCAGGGGACGCGGACGATGGTGACATCCTTGCGCACGTCCTCGGGAACCTCCACTGTGTCGCTGATGACCACCGTGCCGCCGCTGGCCACGATGGGCAGGAACTTGACAAAGGAGGGGTCGTTCATGGCCAGCAGCAGGTCGGGCTGCTCCTGGGAGGGGTTGTAGATCTCCTCCGCCCCGTACTTCACGGTGCAGTTGGCGGTGCCGCCGCGCATGGCGGAGCCGTAGGAGGGGACCCAGGTGACCTTCAGGCCCTTGCTGGCGGCGATGTCCGACAGAATCAGGCCGCAGGTCAGCACGCCCTGACCGCCGGAGCCGGCAAATACGATCTCTTTCATTTCCCGTTCTCTCCTCTCTTCCTGAACTCACCGATGGGGTAGTAGGGAATCAGCTCCTTCTCAATGCGCTCCATGGCCTTCACCGGCGTCAGGCCCCAGTTCACCGGGCAGGGGGAGAGCACCTCCACAATGGAGTAGCCCTCGTGGTGGAGCTGGGCCTCCAGGGCGCTGCGGATGAAGCCCTTGAGCTTGTTGATCTGGGCGGGACTGGTGACGGTGCCGCGGGCGGCGTAGGCCGCGCCGGGGAACTCCCGGGCCACCAGCTCGGGGAAGCGGATGGGGTAGCCGGTGACGGCGCAGTCCCGGCCGTGGACGGAGGTGGCGGTTTTCTGCCCCTCCATGGTGGTCAGGGACATCTGGCCGCCGGTCATGCCGAAATTGGTGTTGTTGATGACAATGACGGTGATATTCTCGTTGCGGTAGGCGGCGTTGAAGGTCTCCGCCATGCCGATGTTGTAGGCGTCGCCGTCCCCCTGGTAGGAGACGATGAGCACATCGGGATTGACCCGCTTCATGCCCGTGGCCACCGCGCCGGCCCGGCCGTGGCAGCAGTGGAGCCGGTCGCACTCCAGGCCCGCGCCTAAGTTGGAGGAGCAGCCCACGCCGATGGGGAAGATGATGTTCTCCAGCTGGCCCATCTCCTCCAGGGCCTCCATAATCAGCCGGCTGACTACGCCATGGCCGCAGCCGGGGCAGAAATCCATGGGCTTGTCCACCAGGGCGGGGACTTTCCGTTCCTTGGTCGCCATATCAGTAGACCTCCTTTATCTCGCCGTTTTTGACCTTGAAGTAGTCCTCCTTGATGCTGCGGATGGGAGGGGTGTTGAACACGTAGGTCAGGGCGTAGGCGGGAATGTTGCGGTGCTTGTGGGTCTTTTTGATATACAGGGCGGCGTCGTCCACCAGCTGACCGGTGGCGTTCTCCTCCACAGTGATGACGCCCTTCACGTTGGGGTTAATCTTGGCAAAGGCCTTCTCTGGGAAGGGCCAGGCGGTGATGGGACGGATGAGACCCACCTTCTCCCCGGCGGCGCGCAGCTCCCGGACGGCGCCCAGCGCCGCCCGGCCGGGGACGCCGTAGGCCACGAACACGTAGTCCGCGTCCTCCACGCCCTCGTCAAACCAGCGCTGCTCGTTGGCCTTGATCTCGTTGTACTTGGCCACCAGCTCCACGGCCTCCTTGCGGGAGTCCCGCTGGAAGATGCCGATCTTCTTATAGGTGTAGTGCCCGTTGAGGGCCCAGGGGTGGCGCTCCGGCTCCACAAAGTCCGGCAGGTCCACCGGCTCCATCATCTGCCCCAGGGTGCCCTCGCCCATCATCACCACCACGATGCGGTACTTCTCCGCCAGCTCATAGGCCGGGCGCATCAGATCCACAAACTCCTGAATGGAGGAGGGGCACAGCACGATGCAGCGGTAGTCGCCCTGCCCGCCGCCCCGGGTCTCCCGGTTGTAGTCGCACTGGGCGGAGAGGAGGGTGCCCAGGCCGTTGCCGTAGCGCACCTGGGTGATTACCACGGCGGCCAGGCCCTCGTCGCACAGCGTGGAGATGCCCTCCTGCTTCAGGCTGATGCCCGGGCCGGAGGAGGCGGTCAGCGCCCGGACGCCGCAGGCGGAGGCGCCGATGACCATGTTGATGCCGGCCAGCTCGCTCTCGGCCTGGACAAAGCTGCCCCCCACCTCGCTGAGGCGCCAGGACAGGTACTCCATAATCTCGCTGGAGGGGGTGATGGGATAGCCCGCGTAAAACCGGACACCAGCGCGCACCGCCGCCTCCGCAATGGCTACGTTGCCTTTCATCATTTCTGCCATATCGTTACGCCTCCTTGCCTAATACGTGAAATACGCCGTCGGGACAGACGGTGTAGCAGATCCCGCAGGCGATACAGGCCCCGTCGTCGATCACCGCCGGGTGATAGCCGGCGGCGTTGGGGTGCTCGGCAAAGGAGATGGCGCCCTTGGGGCAGTTGGCCGCACAGAGGCCGCACTCCTTGCAGCGGCTGGGTTTGGTTTCTACTTTCACAGTGGTTCCTCCTTCGTATTGGTTCCAGTGAATAGAACCATGTTCCATCTAACGAAATCATAACACCGCGCCGCTTCCCCTGTCAAGCGAGAGGATCGCCAAATTTTGCGCTTTTTTTTAGGCAGATCGTCCAACTGCCGTCACATTTGAGAAGCCGCTGTATCCGCTTCGCGAATTTCCGGTTGCAAGAGGAGGAAATGTCTGGTATATTTAGAGGGAAACTGTTCTGCCATGTGGAACAGGGAAGGAGTGAATGCGCTATGAAAGCAGCATACAGCAGGGGGCGGAAGATATGAGTGAGACGCCCTCTGTCATCATCAACTCGGTGGACCGGGCGATGGATATCCTGCTCTACATCTACAATACGGGCGGCGAGGTCTCCATCACCAGCATCAGCCAGGCGCTGGGGATCTATAAGAGCACGGTATACCGCACGCTGGCCACGCTGGAGAACAAGGGATTTGTGGAGCAGAACCCGGACAACGGCCGCTATACCCTTGGGATGCGCCTGTACACCATGGGGCTGAGCATCGGGGACAAGCTGGGGCTTCAGAAGCTGGTGAAGCCCTACACCCGCCAGCTCCACGAGGAGTTCCGAGAGGCCGTGAATGTGTCCATTATTGAGAAGAACCCTCTGGACGTGTACAAGAGCGTCATCATTTGGAAGGAGGAGGGGAATCAGATTCTCCGCTTTAATCTGGAGGTGGGCTCCCGCAACGACTGCCACTGCGCCGGGGTGGGGAAGTGTCTGATTGCCTTCGGCGAGGACATCGACCTCTCCATCTACGAGGAGCGGGGGATGACGGTCTACACGGACAAGACCATCCGCACCCTGGATGAGCTGAAGCGGGAGCTGGAGAAGATCCGCATTCAGGGCTATGCGGTGGACGACGAGGAGTGGGAGGAGGGATTGACCTGCGTGGCGGCCCCCATTCTGCGCCGGGGCGTGGCGGTTGCGGCCATCAGCGTATCCGGTCCCACCCAGCGGATCCGACAGGCCTCCGTGCCGAAAATTGTCCAGCGCCTGAAGGCTGTCTGCAATGAGATTGCAAAGAGCCTGGTGTAAATCAAAAGCGAAATAGGGAGAGCAGCGGCAGAGAACATCCGTTCTCTGCCGCTGTGGTCTTTCTAAAGAAGAGGCAGAGCCGGATGGCGGTAAGGAGGATAGTGTGAAAGGAACCCAAGAGGGGTTCCTTTCGCCTGTATTCCACCTGTCGTACTCCGGAGACGATTCCCGCGCCGCCGGCACAGCGCGGCGGTTCCGGGGGAAAACAGGCGGGAAGCGTCGAGGATTTGATCCCGTGTGAGAATAAACGAAATTTTTGGGAGATTTTTGGCGGGGTTTCTAAAAAAGCGGCAGACCTGCGAAAATTTGTTGACAAGGGGCAGTGCTGAGAGTATGATGAAATCAATAATAGAACATTGTTCCATCTAATAGAACGCAAAAACGGAGGTGCTGCCGTGAAGCTTCTGATTATCAACCCGGGCGGTTTTTCCACAAAAATCGCCGTGTTTTCCGATGAAAAGGAGGTTTTAAAGAAAAATATATCCCACAGCGCAGAGGATCTGAGCCCCTACCCCAGGGTGTTTGACCAGTACGCCTTCCGCCGGGATCTGGTGGTGCAGACGGTGGAGGAGGCGGGCCACCCCATCCGCAGCTTTGACTGCGTGGTGGGACGGGGCGGCCTGGTGCGGCCCGTGCCTGGCGGGACCTACGCGGTGAACCAGCGCATGATCGACGATCTGCGCGGGGCGGTGGAGGGGGAGCACGCCTCCAACCTGGGCGCGGTGATCGCCAAGCAGCTGGGAGATGAGATCGGGGTCCCCTCCTTCGTGGTGGACCCGGTGGCGGTGGACGAGATGATGCCCAAGGCCCGCATCTCCGGGATCTCCGACCTGGAGCGCCCCAGCTGGTTCCACGCCCTCAACCACAAGGCGGTGGCCCGGTGGGCGGCAGAGCGCATGGGGAGGAGGTACGAGGACTGCAACCTGATTATTGCCCACCTGGGCTCCGGCAACTCCGTGGTGGCCCACTGCAGGGGCCGCATGATCGACGGCAGCGGCGGGCGCACCAACGGCCCCTTCTCCCCCGAGCGCAGCGGCGGCCTGCCCACCTACCCCCTGGTGGAGCTATGCTACTCCGGAAAGTATACCCACAGCGAGATGGTGGCGAAGCTCAGTAGCGTGGGCGGCATGTACGACTACCTGGGCACCAAGGACGCCCAGGAGATTGAGCGGCGGATGGCGGCGGGGGACGAGAAGGCCCGGCTGGTCTATGAGGCCTTTGTCTACAGCGTGGCCAAGGAGATCTGTTCTTACGCCGCGGCCTTTGAGGGAAAGGTGGACCGGGTGGTTCTCACCGGCGGGATTGCCCACTCCGACTACGTGGTGCGGGAGGTGGGCCGCATGACCGCCTTCCTGGCTCCGCTGGAGGTTGTGGCCGGCGAATTTGAAATGGAGGCTCTGGCTCTGGGCGCTCTCCGCGTGCTGCGCGGAGAGGAGGAGGCCAGGGAGTATTGAGGAACTGCTATGCTGAAGGATTTTAAGGAACTGCTGCAAAAGGCCCAGGCCGCGCCGCCCCGGCGGGTCAGCGTTGCTGTGGCGGAGGACGAGGCGGTGCTCACCGCCGTCCGTACCGCCGCGGAGCTGGGCTTTGTCAAGCCCCTCCTGGTGGGCGACGGGGACAGGATCAGCGCCATCGCCGGAAAGATCGGTTTTACCGGCTACGAGCTGATCCACCGGGCCGACCCGGCGGAGGCCGTAGAGACCGCTGTCCGTGCGGTACGGGAGGGCAGAGCCGACGTACTGATGAAGGGCCTGGTGAACACCTCGGTGTACATGCGAGGCATTCTGAATCGGGAGTGGGGACTGCGCACCGGCCGCCTCTTGAGCCTGCTGGCGGTGTATGAGCTGCCCCAGTACCACAAGCTGCTCTACTGTAGCGACAGCGGCGTCAACGTGGCGCCGGGGCTGGAGCAGAAGAGGGATATTCTGGTCAACGCCCTCTTGGCCATGAAGAACCTGGGCCTGACGTGTCCCAAGACCGCGCTGCTCACCGCCAACGAGATGGTGGACCCCAAGGTGCAGGCCACCGTGGACGCGGCGGCCCTGGTGGAGATGGCCCGGAAGGGCGAGCTGCCCCCCTGCTTGGCGGAGGGCCCCATCGCCTTTGATGTGGCCTTTGACGCCCACGCCGCCGCCCACAAGGGCATCGAAAGCCGTATCGCCGGGGATGTGGATCTGCTGATCTTCCCCAACATTGAGGCGGGAAATATTCTGGGAAAATCCTGGCTCCAGTTTAACGGCGCCAAGTGGGCGGGAATTATCCTGGGCGCGTCGGCGCCGGCGGTCTTAGGATCCCGGTCCGACACGCCGGAGATCAAGATCAACTCCATCGCCATGGCGTGCCTGGCGGCGGAGCATCAGTAGTGTAGACAGGTGTGCCAGATGAGGTGTGCCCACATTCGGAAGGACCGGTACTTTTGAATGAGACGGCATATCCCATCAACAGAGAGGAGGAGTATATCGTATGAGCTTTTCAAAACGTATGGACCGGGTCAAGGCCTCCGGCATCCGCGCGGTGCAGAAGCGCATTGCCAGCAAGCCGGAGGTGATCTCCTTTGCCGCCGGCCTGCCCGATCCCAACCTGTACCCCCTGGACGACTATAAGGCCGCGCTGGACAGCCTGATGGCGGAGCGGGCCCGCCCGGCCTTCTCCTATGGCCTGACCAAGGGCTACGGCCCCCTGCTGGACCTGCTGGTCAGGCGGATGAGGGAGAAGGAGGGGGTCGAGTGCACAAAGGACAATCTGTGTATCCTCAGCGGATCCCAGCAGGGCCTGGGCCTGGCTGCCCTGATGTTTGTGGACGAGGGGGACGTGATTATCACCGAGAACCCCAGCTACCTGGGGGCTATCAACGCCTGCCGCCCCTACGGCCCGGAGTTCGTGGGCGTGGACACCGACGACGACGGCATGGTGATCGAGGATGTGGAGCGGGTGCTCAGGGAGAACCCCCGGGCCAAGATGATCTATGTGATCCCCAACTTCCAGAATCCCACCGGCAAAGCCTGGACCTTGGAGCGCCGCAAGCGCTTTATGGAGGTGGTCAGCCAGTACGACGTGATGGTGCTGGAGGACAACCCCTACGGGGAGATCCGCTTCAAGGGGGAGCACCTGCCCTGCCTGAAGACGCTGGACAGAAAGGACCAGGTAATCTATTTGGGGTCCTTCTCCAAGATCATGGCCCCCGGCCTGCGGGTAGCCTGGGTCTGCGCCGCCCCGGAGGTGGCCGCCATGACGGAGCGGATGAAGGAGACCCTGGACCTTCAGAGCCCGGAGTTTACCCAGCACTTTGTGGTGTCCTACCTGGAGAAGTTTGATATTGAGCCCCACATCGCGAAGATTCAGGCCACCTACAAGGCCCGCAGCGATCTGATGCTGGAGATGATCCGCAGGCACTTCCCCGCCTCGGTGAAGTACACGGAGCCGGAGGGCGGCATGTTTCTGTGGCTGGAGCTGCCCGGCGGCCTGGACGCGGACGCGCTGCTGGACGAGGCGCTGGAGGCCGGCGTGGCCTACATCCCCGGCGAGTCCTTCTACGCCAATAACGGCCCCAAGAACACCATCCGCATGAACTTCACCACCGTTTCCGAGGAGCAGATTGTCAAGGGCATGGAGATCCTCGGCAATGTGCTGAAAAGGCACATCCAGTGAGGACGCCCCGCCCGGGCGGCGGCCGTTTTACGGAACTCTTTGTTTTCCTGCCCGATGTCCCCCGAAAAGAAAGGAGACTCTTATGAAGAGCAGATTCTCAATCGGATTGATTTTTAAATTTGTTGTGCTGGGGCTCTCATGGACCATGGCGTATAACCTCGCCTTTCTTCAGTACACGCTCTACGACCCCATGCTGGAGACCTTCGGGTGCTCCAACGCGCAGCTGGGCCTTCTGCTGACGATCTTTGGAATCTTCAACATCCTCGGCGCGCCCATCGGCGGGTGGCTCTGCGACAAATTTAACTGCAAGGCCATCTATGTGGGCTCTATGATCGTCCTGGGCCTGTTCTCTGCGCTGTTGCTGTTCAACACCAGCTACAGCATGGCGGTTGTCGTGTGGATCGGCCTGGGCATCGGCGCGCTTTTGATGAACTATCCCGCCCACGTAAAGGTCATTCACGCCATCGCCACAGAGGGCAACGCCGGCAAATATTTCGGGTTCAACGAATCCTTTTGCGGCGTTGGCGGCATTATTATCAGCGCACTGGTCCTCTATGTGTTCAATCAGGCCGCCAACGCGGCCGCCGGTATCCACGCGGTGATCGTCCTGAACACCGTCCTCTGCTTCGTAATTGCCGTGGCCAACTGGTTTATCCTCCGGGATGTGACCATTGAAAAGTCCACAGAGGAGAAGGAGAAGATCAGCGGAAAGGACTTCTTCATCGTGCTGAAGAGCCCCAAGACGTGGATCCTGGCTCTGGGTATCTTCAGCGTCTACACCTGCGCCTGCTCCATGTCCTATTTCACGCCCTACTACACGGCGGCCTTCGGCGGAACTGTGACCTTCGCCGGCGCCATGGCGATTCTCCGTCTCTACGGGATGAAGCTGATCGGCGGCCCCATCGGCGGCGCGCTGTCTGACAAGCTGAAGTCGCCCTCCAAGGTGCTGATTCTGGTGAACGCGCTGATTATCGTCTGCTACGCGGCCACGATGATGCTGGGCGGCGAAGCGGTTTCGGCGTTTATCTTCCTGATTCTGCTGGTTGCCATCATTGTCTACATGGGCAAGGGCAGCTACTACGCCGTCTCCGAGGAACTGGGCATTCCGCAGAAATATGCCGCCACCTCGGTGGGAATCGCCGCCGCTGTGGGCTTCTCTCCCGACATCTTCATCTTTGTCCTGATCGGCCACTGGATCGACAACTACGGTGTTGCCGGCTACCGCTACACCTTTATTTTCCAGATCTGCGTCGCAGTACTGGGTATCTGTGCCAGTCTGCTGGGCCTCTACTACAAGAAGAAGGTCGCTGCGCAGAGTGAGAAATAAGCGGGATTGCAGTCAGGAGGAAAATCAACATGACGAATAGAGAATGCATCATATCCGCCATTGACGGGAAGGCCGCCCTGCTCCAGGACCTCAGCCGGTGGCTGTTCGACCACCCGGAGATTGGACTGGAGGAATTTGAGAGCTCCAAACACCTGTGCCAGGTGATGCGGGAGCTGGGCTTCGAGGTGGAGGATCACCTGTACGGCATGGAGACCGCTTTCCGCGCCACAAAGAAGAATGGGGACGGCCCCCGCGTGGCCCTGATGGCGGAGTACGACGCCCTGCCCGGCGCGGGCCACGCCTGCGGCCACAACATGATCGCCTCCATGTGCGTGGGCGCGGCCATCGGTCTGGGCGCCGTCCTGGACAGCGGCGTCCCCGGCGAGGTGACCGTCATCGGCTCCCCCTCCGAGGAGACGGGCCACGGCAAGCCCTATCTGGTGGAGCACGGGGCATATGACGGCTTCGACGCGGCGATGTCCATCCACCCCGGCGCCTTTACCAAGGTACATTTGGACTGGATCGCCATCGGCGGGATTGACTTTCATTTCACCGGCCGGCCTGCCCATGCCGGCGCGGCCCCCTATGAGGGCGTCAACGCTCTGGACGCTGTCGTGGTGTTCTACAGCGCGGTAAACGCCCTGCGCCAGCAGCTCAAGGACGGCACCCGTGTCCACGGCATTATCCTGGAGGCCGGGTCCGCGGCCAACATCATTCCCGACAGCGGCCGGGTCCGCATGGAGTTCCGCGCCAAGGAGCAGGCATACTTTGACGAGGTGGTGGAGAAGGTGGTCAACTGCGCCAGGGGCGCGGCGCTGGCCACCGGCTGTGAGCTGGAGTACCACCACTATGAGCCCACCTGCCAGGGGGTGCTGCACAACCAGACGCTGGGCGGACAGTTCGCCCGGGAGATGGAGGCGATGGGCATTTCGGAGGAACCGGTGGCCTTTACAGGCTCCACGGATGTGGGCAATGTCAGCCAGGTTGTGCCCACCATTCACCCGGTGCTCCGCATTATGGAGGGGACCTGCTCCCTTCACACCCCCGAGTTCCGGGACGCCACGCTTCAGCCCATGGCCATGGAGCGCCTGCTGGAGGGCGCCAAGCTCCTGGCGCTGACCGGACTGCGCGTGCTGGAGGATGCCGACTTTCGCGCGAGGGCCAGAGCGGAACTTCCCGGCGCGAAGTGAGCCTGACCGCTTTAAAAGACGCATTTTAAGGAAGCGCTTCCTTAAACGCATACTCTCTCTCACCTACCCGCGGAAGATGCCCCAGGCATCTTCCGCGGGCGGGTTAGGGACCATTCCGGCAATATGGGCCAATTTTTCACAAGGGAGGCATTTATGGAAGACGGTAAATTGAAAAAGCGAAAGAAATTCCCGTTTCCGGACACGTACGTGCTGATTGTCTGTCTAATGCTCCTTGCTCTGATATTGACGTATCTGATCCCCTCCGGAACCTTTGACCGCGTCACGGAGGGCGGAAGGGAGATCGTGCAGCCGGGAACCTATCACACAGTGGAGCAGACTCCGGTCGGCATCGGGCAGTTTTTCATGGCGATTCCGTCGGGACTTCTGAAAAACGCCATTACGGTGTTCTTTATCTTCATCATCGGCGGGGCCTTCGGCGTTGTCAACGCGACGGAGTCCCTTCACCGCCTGATTGCGCAGGTGATCCACCGGACGGGCGCCTCCTCCAGGCGGAGCGAGTGGGTCATTGTGCTGCTGGTGGTCATGTTTGGCCTGGCCGGCGGCGTGATTGGGATGGCGGAGGAGTGTCTGGCCTTCCTCCCGATCCTGATTACGCTGACCATCGGGCTGGGATATGACGCCGTCGTGGGCGCGGCCATCGTCCTGATGGGCGTTGCCATGGGATATGGCGCGGCCCCCATCAACCCCTTTACAGTGGGATTGGCCCAGTCCATCGCGGGACTTCCCATGTTCTCCGGCATGTGGCTGCGCTGGATTTTCTGGTGTGTCAGCGTAGTGCTTCTCAGCGGATATCTGGTTCGCTATTGCCGGAAAATCAGCAGGAATCCGGAGCGCAGCCTGGTCTATGGGGAGGACTACTCCGAGTTCTCGCTGAAGGACATCCATACAGAGCACGCCGTGCTGACAAAGCGGCAGGTCGCCACGCTGGCTGTCTTTTTCGGCGGCATAGCGCTGCTGATGGTGCTGATTGTCGTGAAGTCGTGGTATCTGCACGAGCTGGTGGCCTACTTCTTTGTACTGGGGATTCTCTGCGGCCTCATATACGGGATGACGCCAAATGAGATTGCCCGGCACTTTGTTGCGGGAATGAGCGAGATGACCTATCCGGCCATTCTGGTTGGACTGGCCTCCGCCATCTCCATCATCATGGAGCAGGGACAGATTTTGGACACCATTGTCTACGGCTGTTCCCGCGTACTGGACTTTGCGCCCACTGTCCTCAAGGGCGGCATCATGATGCTGATCCAGAGCGTCATCAACCTCTTCGTACCCTCCGGCACGGGGCAGGCCATCGTCACCATGCCGCTGATGGCCCCGCTGGCCGATGTCTCCGGCCTGACGCGGCAGATCTCGGTATTTGCCTACCAGATGGGCGACGGCTTCTCCAACGCGATTGTCCCCACACTGGGAATGCTGATGGCGGGAATATCCATGGGGAAGATCTCCTACGGCCGCTGGGCGCGGTTTGCGGGCAAGTGGCTGGCGATTCAGCTGGTAATCAACTTTATTTTCCAGATTTTTGCTGTGCTGATTAACTACGGTCCCTTTTGATACAGGAAAAGAATTGTGCCTGAATAGAGCGTGCCCCATTGAGACGGCCTCCCATGGCCTGATAAATTGAACAGGCGGAGATAGATTGAGCGGCGGAAAGGCCCGCTGTCTGTGAAGAGCAGACGGCGGGCTTTTCCGCTTTGCCCTCCTGCGGCGGTTGCTGTGATAGTCCGCAAAGTCCGCTGTTCCGGGGTGGGACAAAAAGAAGCTGCGCAAGCGGCAGCTTGGGGCGCTGGTGCTAATTTAAGGAAGCTGGGATTACATCGACGTGCGCGGCCTGCCAGACAGATTTTTTGCCCGCGAAGCAAAAAATGCAGAAATCCGTATGGATTCCCGGACTTTTTAAGGCAGCCCGGGCAGAGAATTTGACGGCAAGACTTGTGCGTCGATTTATTCAGGGCTTCCTTCAGCGCAGTACTTCGGAAAAGGTTCCTGTAAGACGTTCAGATTGATATGGAAATCGGACATCGGCTGTGATATAATGGCCGCAGAGCGGCTATTATATTTTGATTTGAGCCTTTTTCCCGCCCCCTGCGGGGTAACCGAAAAAATAGCGCAGTATACCACTCCGGCTCCGCTTGCATGGCATATTGTGCGCCGCTGCTACTTTACTGCCCGTTTAAGGAGGTGGGTTCCCTGCGCATCGGATCGGTAGAAATTGCCTCCCGGCTGGCGCTGGCCCCCATGGCGGGGGTCACGGACAGCGCCTTTCGCCAGATTTGCAGCGAGCTGGGGGCGGGGCTCACCTATACGGAGCTGGTCAGCGCCAAGGCGCTGTGCTACCAGGACAAGAAGAGCCGGGAGCTGCTGCGCCTCTTTCCCGGCGAGAATCCCTGCTGCGCCCAGATCTTCGGCAGCGACATCGCGTGCATGGCCGAGGCGGCGCAGATTGCCGCCCAGGTCAGCGGGGCCAGCTTTATCGACATCAATATGGGGTGTCCCGTGGGGAAAGTGGTCGCCAGCGGCGACGGATCCGCGCTGATGAAGGACCCGGAGAAGGCCGCCCGGCTGGCGGAGGCGGTGGTGAAGGCAAGCCCCGTGCCGGTGACGGTGAAGATGCGCCGGGGCTGGGACAAGGGGAGCATCAACGCCGTGCCCCTCAGCAAAATGCTGGAGGAGGTGGGCGTGGCCGCCATCGCCGTCCACGGGCGGACCCGGGTTCAGATGTACGCCGGACAGGCGGACTGGACCACCATCCGGGAGGTAAAGGAGGCGGTGGCCATCCCCGTTATCGCCAACGGGGACATCTTCTCCGCCGAGGATGTGCGCCGGGTGCTGAAGTTCACCGGGGCGGACATGGCCATGATCGGCCGGGGGGTCTTCGGGAACCCCTGGATCTTCCGGGAGGCCCGGGCGGCCCTGGAGGGGCAGCCCATCCCGCCCCGGCCGCCTCTGGCGGAGCGGTGGGACACGGCGGTGCGGCAGATCGAGCTGGCGGCGGAGCGGCGTGGGGAGCGAATCGCCCTCTTGGACGCCCGGCGGCACTGCGCCTGGTACCTGAAGGGGGTGCCCCACGCCGCCTGCTACAAGGAACAGATCGTACACATGGAGACCTTGGACGACCTCTACCGGGTCACAAGGGGAATCAAGAGGGACCTGCATGACTGAACAGGAGCTGGTGCTGGCCGCCCGGCAGGGGGACGACTCCGCCTTTGAGGAGCTGGTCCGCGCCTATGAGAAAAAAGTATACCACCTGTCCCTGCGGATGTGTGGGGACCAGGAGGACGCCTTCGAGATCGCCCAGGAGGCATTCCTCAGCGCCTGGCGGGGCCTGAAGTTTTTCCGGGGGGACAGCAGCTTCTCCACCTGGCTCTACCGCCTGACCTCCAACGCCGCCGTGGACTTCCTCCGGCGGAAGCGGCGGCAGGGGGAGGGGGTGTCCCTGGACGACGAGGACAGCTATGTCGAGCCGCCGGACCCGGGGCCCTCCCCCCAGCGCCGGGCGGAGAACCGGGAGCTGCAGGAGGCCCTGACCCGAGGGCTCCGGGAGCTGTCGGCGGACCACCGGCAGGTGCTGCTGCTGCGGGAGCTCCAGGGGCTGAGCTACGAGGAGATCTCCGACGCGCTGGATCTGGATCTGGGTACGGTGAAATCCCGTATCGCCAGGGCCAGGGACAAATTGCGGAAATATTTGGCTCGGAGCGGGAACTTTTCCGACTACCTGCCGTCTAACGTACCAGAAGCCGCAGGAGGGAGGGCTGAGCGATGAATCACAACTGCTGCGCGGAGGGGGCGAGCTGCGCTGCGCTAATCAGCGCCGACGTGGACGGCGCTCTCAGCCCGGAGGAGCACCGCCGCCTGATGGCGCATCTGGCGGGCTGTCCCGCCTGCCGGGAGGTCTATGAGCAGACGCTTCTGCTCCACGAGGCGTTTTCAGATTGGGAGGAGCCGGAGATTCCCGGCGATCTCACTGCCGCGGTGATGACCAGGGTCCGCGCTGAGCGGACCAGGGCGAAGCGCCGGCCCCTCCGGCGCTTCGCCGCCGCCGCGGCGTGTCTTGCCCTGATCCTCTGCGGCGCAAAAATGCTGCCCCAGGACCGGCCGGCGGTGGCCAAGACCTCCCCCGGCGAGGCGGTGATGGCTGAGGCAGCTCAGGATGACGCGCTGCCAGGCAGCGCGTCCGAGGGGATCCCCTCGGCGGCACCAGAGGTGCGCATGGCAAATCCCCCCAGCCAGGAGCAGCTGATGGAGGGGGCGATCACCTACTTTAACAGCGTCCCCGACGACGGCGACCTCCCGGAGGGGGAGGATGGGGTATCGCCTCAGAGCGGCAAGCGGGCCTGGGAGGTGCAGCCCCTGTCCGTCCCCACCCTCAGCAGCAGCGATCCGGACCTCCTGGACTGGATGACAGCCAACATCGCCGGGGCGGGGTACCATCCCGACGGCGAGGCCAACAGCGCCGGCGCTACTGTGTGGCTAATCAGCGAGGAGGAGTATACGGCCCTTCAGGCGCACATCACGGAGGTATCCATGACCTATGAGATGGACTGGGGGATTGCCGCCGCCGCAGTGACGACTGCCGACGGCGCTTCGGAGGAAGATGACGCCCCGGAGGACGGCGAAGAGGCGGTCATCTGTGTAGTGTACCTCCAGAAAACGGAGTAGACCCCTAAAAAACCAACCTGGCGCTGCAACCGCAGCGCCAGGTTTCAGCTTGTCGAAAAACCGGCAGGTTTTTCGACAAGCTGAAGCAAATTGGGACCGATGGTCCCAATTTGTCGCCTGCGGGCGGGCTGATTTAACGCGAAAGGAACCCCTCTTGGGTAGCCCCGGCAACTATGTTGCCGGGGCTACCAGATTTCGGCTCACAGCCGAAATCTGTCGCCTGCGGGCGGGCTGATTTGACGCGAAAGGAACCCCTCTTGGGTTCCTTTCACACTATCCTCTTTACCGCCATCCTGCTCTGCCGTCTTTTTTGACAGTCTGACCAGGCGCTGCAACCGCAGAGCCTGGTTTCTCCTTTCAGCAGGACAGTTTTTGGAGCTCCTGGGGATTTCCGGGAGGGGGGCGGATCCGGTCTACAGCACGCTGGCCAGCAGCCACAGGACGCCGATTGCTCCGCCGCCCATCACGGCGTATATCCAGCCGGGCAGATCCCCCCAGCGGGGCCCCCGGTGGCCCGCTACCGCCGACGTGTACCCCTTTGCCACCCGGCAGGCCTCGCTGACCACCTGATCGGGGGTGACCCCCTCCCTGGCGAAGGCCTCGTTGCGGACGATGAAAATCGCCTGCTCAAACAGCTTGGGGTCCGGGGAATCCACTACGATCACCCGGCGGGAAACTCCTTTTACCATGGGGCGTCACTCCTTTGCTTTCTGATGAAAAATATGGCGCGTATCGCCGGCGGCCCGACAACAGGCTCCGGCAGGGAGCGGCTGCGCCAGGCGCGGCCGCTCCCTGCCAGTATGTCCCTTTGCTTCCGTTTTATACCTCCTCCGCCTACACCTCCCGGCTGCTTCGGGGGGCGTAGAGGCAGAGGCAGCTGCAGTCGTCCCGCTGGCCCACCTGGCGGCGGCTCTCCGCCATCAGTACCGAGATCAGCCGCTGAGGCTCACCCCCCGACCAGCCGGCCAGAAGGTCCTGGAGCCAGTCGTCCTCGGCGGCGTCCACCAGACCGTCGCTGACCAGGAGGACGAAGGTGTCCGGCTCCACAGGGAAGCGCACCGGGGCGGGAACCGAGCGCCCCTCCTGGAGGCCCGCGGGCAGGGCGGCGCTGAGGACACGGCGGACCACCCCGTGACGCTTGATGTAGGTGGGGGCCGCGCCGTACTTGTAGAGGGCCGCCTCCCTTGTGGCCGGGTTTATGGCCAGAAGGTCGATGGTGGTGAAGGACCCGCTCTCCTCGTTGCGCAGGCCCAGGGCGGCGTTGATGGTCTTGAGGGCCGGCTCCGCCGCCACCCCCGCCCGGAGGAACTGCTCCAGGAGGCGCACGGCGGTGGAGGCCTCCTTGTGGGCGGCCTCGCCGCTGCCCATGCCGTCGCTGAGGAGGAGGTAGAGCATCCCTGCGTCCGTCTCAAAGTGGGTAATCACGTCGCCGCAGACGCTCTCCCCCTCCTTGGGACGGCAGGCCCCGCCGGTGCGCCAGACGCCGCTGTTCCCGGAGGCGGGCACCGCCTCCTCCATCGCCGCCGCCTCCCCCAGAAACTCCGAGAGCTGGGCGTACTGTCCCCG
>CANDEH010000046.1 GCA_947383645.1 uncultured Clostridia bacterium
TCCGGGGCGGCGTAGGGGAAGATCCGGTTCACCGCCGGCTGGAGCCCCCCGGCCATGGGTTCGCCGCGCTCCACGGTGTCGCCGCCGATGAAGGGATAGAGGGTGGACTCCACGAAGCGCATGCGGAGGTTTGGCAGGTAGTAGATGCAGTCCACGGTGTGGCCCATCTCCTGCATGGTGTCCCGCCCCATACCAGTGAGGTAGCC
Source organism: uncultured Clostridia bacterium (assembly GCA_947383645.1). Taxonomy (GTDB): domain Bacteria; phylum Bacillota; class Clostridia; order Oscillospirales; family Oscillospiraceae; genus CAJFPI01. Next base: position 207 of record CANDEH010000046.1, read on the forward strand.
CACCAGCACCTCGTCGATCTCCGCCCCCTCGGCCTCCATCAGGGGGACCACCCGGCGGACCCGCTTCCCGTCGTGGAGCATGTCGTCCACCAAAATGGCGGGCCGGTTGAAGGCCCGGATGGTCTTCACCTGATAGCGCAGAGGGGAGTAGCCGGGGTAGGCCTCGATGGAGTAGCCGGAGAGGTCCGCGGCGTAGACCTTGTCGGTGTGCAGGGTCTTGGTGACGGTGTTGGGCACCGCCGCCCCCCGGAGGATCTTCCCAAAGGGCACGCAGATGCACGGCCCCAGCTTCCGGGGCGCCGTGGGCACGGAGGGCACTCCGTTGCGGGCGGTGATACGGCCCACCAGCCGCCGGTGGAGCAGCGTGGCGGAGATGGAGAGGACCAGAGAGCCGGGATAGAGGGCGGTCAGCGTCCGCTGGAGCCGCCGGTGGGCGGCGGTGAGGGCGGCGCGGACCCGCGGGCTCTCCCCCAGGGGGGCCTTGATTACGGTGTCCATGTCCCTGGTCAGCACGATGGGGCGGCGCATGTCCACCACCAGGAGCTCCCGCGTGTCCGGGATCTCCGGCGCGGGCACAAAGCCCTGAAGAGTGAGAATCTCCCGCAGGTGGGCGGGACAGTTGCCGGTCATGGGGTAGAAGAAGGCGTAGGTAATCTCCTGGCGCAGGGCGCAGGCCAGGGCCTCGGTGAGAAGGTACTGACAGATCTCCTGCTGCTCAGGGCCCTTGGGCGCGTAGATGCCGGAGATGGCCAGTGCCTTGCCGCCGGCATTCTGCCGGACAAAGGCGGAGAGCCGGGTATCCCCCAGGCGGTCATAGAGCTCGTGGGAGTCCAGGCAGTGGAGGGAGACGAAGCCGCAGACAACCCCGGTCCGCTCCTGGCGCAGCGTAATCACCGTGTCCTCCAGACTGCGGATGCGCCGGCAGATCTCCCGCCCCTGTTCCCGCCCTCTGGGGGAGGCGGCCAGCAGGGCCTCGGCCAGGGCGTCGTCCAGGCGGCCGTAGCAGTGAAAGGACAGGTCCTCGGCCTGGAGCACCGGCTTGTTCTGGGGCTCCCGCAGGTAGAGGTTGTGGCGGTAGATATACTCCTGGGCCACCGGATCGATGAGGTTGGAGATGTCCCGGTTGGCGTCGATGGCGTCCCGAATGCGGGTGGAGCTGATGTCCTCTAAGTGGGGGGGCAGGCTCAGCTCCACCACTTCCCCGGTGATGCGGCTGTAGTCCCGCTCCCGCTCCTCCTCCCCCTCGTTGACCCGGCGGAAGATCACGTGGTGGAAGGAGTGGATGGAGTCCTCCTCCGGCTCCGCTTTGTAGGAGGAGGCGTTTGCGACCACATCGCTGCCCACCACGATGTAGACCTCCTTGCCGGGGAAGGCCTGGCGCAGGGCGCGCAGGTTTTCGCTGCTGGCGATGTTCACCGGGAAGTCCTCGGGGAAGATGTGGACGTGAAACTCGTCGGCCACGGAGATGGAGGCCAGACGGCGGCGGATGCGGTGGGGCTGGGTCTTCTTGGACCAGCTGAACTCGTCGATGGCCAGCATCACCTCAAAGCCCAGGTCCCGGATGGCCCGGATGATCCCCTTGTGGCTGAGGGTGAAGGGGTCGAAGGTGCCGGGGAAAAAGGCGATCTTCTGCCGCTCCTCGAATCGGAAGCCCTTGCGGAGCAGCTCCTCCTCCGTGATGAAGCGGTAGATACGGCTCATGGCGGCGGCGCGGTAGAAGAAGGTCAGTCCGCCGCCGCCGTTCTCGTGCATCAGAAACAGCAGCTTCTTGCTGGTGAGAAGGAAGGCCCGGCGCTTCTCGTGCTCGCTGAGCACCGGCGAACCGAACACGCTCTCGCCGATGACCTGCAATGCCTCCTGCCGCACCTCGCTGCGAAACCCCGCCAGGCCCTTGAGGAGCATCCCCAAAAGCCGCTCCCGGCGGCCCCGGTAGACCTCGTCCTCCTCGGGGAAGCGCTGGCGGTAGGCGCCGTAGTTCTCATAGACCACTCCCACCGTGGCCAGCGCCGCCGCCACAATGGAGCTGTTGGCGCTGCACAGGGTATCCTGGAGATCCGAGAGCCGCTCCTCCAGCTGGGAGGGGGGCAGGAACAGGTAGAACTGACCCAAAAAGCTGGGGATGTACTTCGAGAACTCCTGCTGCCCGGTCTCCAGCCCCCGGGTCAGCTCCACGGCCACCTCGCTGCGCTGGTCGCGGCTGAGGAGGGGGGCGATGGCAAGAAGGGCGTTGCCCGCCGTACGGCGGACGGTAACCTGCTCGCTGACCATCAGGAGGTTGGAGAGGTGGGTGGCGATGTGCAGGTGGTAGGAGGGTTCCAGGCGGGCAAAGACGGTGAGGATACGGATATTCCCCTTTTTGATGATCCAGGGGGTGGCCGCCTTCAGGTTTTCCAGGAAAATCTCGGAGATATCCTCGTCCTCCAGCTCGGCGATCACATCGTCCTCGTGGCCCCCCCGGAAGCGGCGCAGGGCGTACCGGCGCTGAAGACTCAAGCTGCGGCTGTCAGAGAGAGGCATGGCCTCAATCGCCCGCAGGGCCTCCTCCCGGCAGTTCTCCGCCTGGGCCAGCACCGACAGGAGCTCCAGGGCGGCGGCCCGGACGTTGACGGCCTCCCGGCGGCAAAGGGCGGCGGCGAAGCGGAGAAGGATCTCCAGCTGCTCCGGCGTGCAGCGCTCCAGGGGCAGCTGGGCGGCGGCGTCCAGGAGGGTAAAAGCGGTGGTGTCATCCATGTCCTCCCCGCCGGTGAAGTGGGACAGGAACAGCGACAGGAACTCCCCCTGCCGCTCCGGCGCGCAGCGGGCAAGGAGGGATCCGATGACCATCTTCAGCGTGTAGTTGAGCCACCGCTTGTGCATCTGGGTCAGCTTGTGGTCTGGGTAGAGAATGCGCATGATATACGCCCGGGTGAGGGACACGTCCGTCACGGCGTCGGGGGGCGTCACGTGGTCGGCGGGGACCTCCTTGACATAGCCGGCGTGGAACTTGGCCAGGATCTCCCCCATCAATGCCGCCGCCTGCCGGCGCACATCCCCCTCCCGGTGCATCAGCTGCTCGTAGAGGAAGGAGAGCATCATCTCCTTCTGCGCGGCGTTGAGGTAGATGGAGTAGGTCTCGAATACGCTCAGGTAGGCCCGCTGACGGCTCCAGCTGGTCTCCCCTCTGGCCTCCTCCAGAATCGCGGCGAAGCTGCGCTGGTTGCTCAGCCGGTGCATCAGGCTCAGGTTGTGCTCCACCCCGCTGCGCTTCAGGGTCTCCACCACCTCGCCGCTGTCCATCAGCGCGATGTCCCGGCGGGGGGCGGGGGGCAGCGTCCGGCCCAGAAGGTCCGTGTCCACCCCGAGGGAGATCATATAGCGCTCAAAGTCCTGAAGCTTTGCGTAGACGAAGATGTAGCGCCGGCGCTTCTGCTCGTCCACATTATCCAGCTTGGAGAGAATCACATCGAAGGATTCGGCCAGGGTAAAGATGTGGCAGATCTCCTCCCCGTCGGGCCCCCGCTCCTGCTTGGAGCGGAAGTCGGCGTAGATGAGAATCAGCGACTCCACCGACAGATTCTCCAGCTCCAGATCCCACACCGAGTGGTTGGCCGCAATGTGGCCGATGGCGTCCAGCTTGTGCCGGCGGCACCAGTCCTGGGTGTAGTAGTAGTGGAGGTAGGGCACCCGCTCCCCGCTCCGGCAGCCGAATTTGCCGATGTCGTGGGCCACCGCCGCCCCGGAGACCAGGGCCAGATCCACCGCCGCCCCGGCCCGCTTCAGGTCCCCCGCCACGGACATGGCCACAAAGTTCACCCCGGCGATGTGCTCCAGCGCCCGGAAAGGGGTGGCCTCCAGCCCCAGACGCATGGTCTCGTAGACGAACTCCCGGCGATAGGCGGTGACAAAGCGGTGGTACTCCTCGGCATAGGGGCTGTCCTCCACCTCCCGGAGAAGGGCGATGTCCAGCAGCGGCTCCCGGGGGAAGGCGCGCCGCTCGTCGTCAAAGAGAGCCTGGAGCAGCGCTAAAAACAGCAGGGCCGGCGCCCCCTGGGGCGCCTCCCGCAGAGGAAGGTTGTCCGGCCGCGGAAAGAGGCAGGCGCAGGCATAGCGGTAGGTAAATGCGAGCCACCCCTCCTCCGGCGGCGCGGAGAGCGCACCGAGGATATCCCCGGCAAGGACCAGCGCCCGGGCGCAGGTGGGGCGCTGCCCCTCGCTGAGCAGCACCTGCACGCGGTCGGCAAAGTGCCGGTTCTCCAGCAGAGCGGCGATCTCCTCCCGGGGAAGGGGGAAGCGTCCGCCGCCCTGCCGGCCGCTGAGCGCGCGGAGCACGGTTTCGGTGATCTGTTGGGTCCGTTTCTTGGACATGACGTAGTCCCTCCTATGGCCGGGGCGGCTGGTTTTGTGTACCTATTATGCCGTAATTGGCGTAATAGTGCAAGGGGGAATATTGGATTTTTCCGCTGAGTTGGAAAGTCCAACTGCATCGCGCGTTCCAATTCTTGGGGCATACAATCCTCCCCGTCCCGGGACGGCTGACAAAGCGGTCTCCGCCGCGCAGGATAAAAAATCGCAGGAACATTCTAAATGTATTTTGAGGTTTGCTGACGCCGCCCCGGGGAAAAAGGACTACTGCTCAGCCCCTATAACATTTTTCAAGCAAAACCCGATTTCTTCCTTGCATTTTCCAACAAACTATGGTATTATATTTCAGCATTCCACACGGAACCTGATGCTCGGCCGGTGCTCATTTGCAACATTCCCGGTGAGTTAGCCGAAAAAATGACGGTTCCGGAGGACAAAAACTAAATCTTTTGGAGGAAAAAACTAATGGCAAGTGTCGTATCCATGAAGCAGCTGCTGGAGGCGGGCGTCCACTTCGGTCACCAGACCCGCCGCTGGAACCCCAAGATGGCCCCCTATATCTACACCGAGCGCAACGGCATCTATATCATCGACCTGCAAAAGACCGTGAAGAAGCTGGAGGAGGCGTACAACTTCGTCCGCTCCCTGGCGGAGAACGGCCAGTCCCTGCTGTTCGTGGGCACCAAGAAGCAGGCCCAGGAGGCCATCCGGGAGGAGTCCCAGCGCTGCAACATGTTCTACGTCAACGCCCGGTGGCTGGGCGGCATGATGACCAACTTCAAGACCATGCGCACCCGCGTGGACCGTCTGAACCAGCTCAAGCGGATGCAGGAGGACGGCACCTTCGACATGCTGCCCAAGAAGGAAGTCATCAAGCACATGGGCGAGATCGCCAAGCTGGAGAAGTACCTGGGCGGCGTGAAGGAGATGAAGCGCCTCCCCGGCGCCCTCTTCATCGTGGACACCCGCAAGGAGCGCAACGCCATCGCCGAGGCCCACAAGCTGGGCATCCCCGTGGTGGCCATCGCCGACACCAACTGCGATCCCGACGAGATCGACTACCCCATCCCCGGCAACGACGACGCCATCCGCGCCATCAAGCTCATCGCCTCCGTCATGGCCAACGCCATGATCGAGGGCAAGCAGGGCGAGCAGACCGAGGAGGCCGAGGCCGCCCCGGAGAGCGCCGCTGAGTAAGGCACAGCCAATCGGGTAACCCTATGGGGCGGGCAGGTCCCGCCCCATTTCCCGCATTTTTATCTGTGACCACTCCCCCGCTCCGGCGCAGGGGCGGGGACACCATATTTTTAATAAGAACGATTTTTAGGAGGAACGTATTATGGCTTTTACAGCTGCTGACGTAAAGACCCTGCGGGAGAGAACCGGCGTGGGCATGATGGACTGCAAGAAGGCCCTGGCCGCCTCTGACGGCGATATGGACAAGGCCATCGAGTACCTGCGGGAGAAGGGCCTGGCCGCCTCCATCAAGAAGGGCGACCGCATCGCCGCCGAGGGCATGGCCTACGCCGCCGTCATCGACGGGGTGGGCGTTGTGGTGGAGGTCAACGCCGAGACCGACTTCGTGGGCAAGAACGAGAAGTTTGTGGACTTCGTCAAGGGCGTGGCCGCCACCGTGGTGGCCAACAAGCCCGCCAGCCTGGAGGCCCTGATGGAGTGCAAGTTCAGCGGCACCGACTTCACTGTGACCCAGCAGCAGCAGGAGATGGTGCTGGTCATCGGCGAGAACATCAAGGTCCGCCGCTTCGCCTTCTACACCGAGGGCGTCTCCGTGCCCTACGTCCACGCCGGCGGCAAGATCGCCGTGCTGGTGAACCTGGAGGTCACCGGCGGCATCGACGTCACCGCCATCGGCAAGGACGTGGCGATGCAGATCACCTCCATGAACCCCCGCTTCTGGGACAAGGCCCAGGTCACCCAGGCGGTGCTGGACGAGGAGAAGAAGATCATGCTGGCCCAGATGGCCAACGACCCCAAGATGGCCAGCAAGCCCGACAAGGTCAAGGAGAACATCGTGGCCGGCAAGCTCAACAAGTTCTACGCCGAGAACTGCCTGCTCCAGCAGGAGTTCGTCAAGGACGGCGACATGAGCGTGGAGAAGTATATGGAGTCCGCCGCCAAGGCCCTGGGCGGCACGGTGGTATTCAAGGACGCCGTCCGCTTCGAGAAGGGCGAGGGCATCGAGAAGAAGGAGGAGAACTTCGCCGAGGAGATCGCCTCCATGATTAAGTAAGACAGGCAAAAAAAGGCCAGTCCCCGCAAGGGACTGGCCTTTTTTTGTCCATACGGGAACTTCCCGGCGAAATTTTGCGTCTTAACAGGTAAACGACAGGGAGGGATAGCCATGAGACAGTGGGCGGCGATATTGGGAGCGCTTCTGATGTTTACCCTGACCGGGTGCGCCCGGGAGGAACCGGGCCAGCGCCTGACCGCGGTGGGAATTGACACCTGCACCGGCGTGGTGACCGACTACTTCACCCGGGGGGACGGGGAGGCCTTTGCGGACTGCATCGAGGTGGACACCGGAGACGGCGGCCCCCTGCTCTTCACCCTGCCGGAGGCCGGTACCCCCGGCGTGGACGCGGAGGTGGGGATCGGTGATACCATCCGCTTGGAGAGCGACGGCGGGGACGAGGCGTACCGGCTGGTCCGGTCCTTGGAGGTGACAGAGGCCAGGTCTGTGCAGAAGGAGCCCCCGGCACTGACGGTCTCCGTCGGGGAGAAAACCCGCGCGGAGGCGGGAAAGGGGAGCTCCTCCTGGAGCTACAGCGACGGCCGGGGCGGCGGATGTAGTATTGAATCCTGCGCCGCCTCCCCCCTGCTGTGGGCGGAGATCCCGTCCCTGCCTCTGTCCCCCGCCGAGCTGCCCCACGACACCCCCCTCCGGGTCTACCTGCAATTCGACCGTGCGCCGGACAGCCTGGAGGCGGCCTACTGGAGCGGAGACTGCCGGGGACAGTCCGACGCGGAGAGCGTCAGCCTCCCCGCCCTCCTCGACGAAACATCCGGCTGCTTCTACATTGAGCTGCCGGACGTCAACTGCATCTACGAAATCCACGCCCGTTGGGACGAAGGCCCCGAGGGCTGGGGCGGCACAGCCTGGTACGCCTTCCGCACAGAGCTGCCGGCATATAATCCCTAAAACGCTACAGATTGCAGGGAATATAAAATACCCTGCGATAAAAGCAGGGACAGGGCTGCGGCCCAATAGCCGCAGCCCTGTCTCCATCTCTATATTCCCTACAACCCTACAGGTTTATCCTACTGCGGCAGCCCCTTGCGGATCAGCAGGTCCACCACCGCCGGGAAGGTCATGCCGGTGGCCATGAGCATCTTGGGGAACCGGCTGAGGGCGGTGAAGCCGGGGATAGTGTTGATCTCATTGAAGTACACCGTGCCGTCCTTGGCCAGGAACATGTCCACCCGGGCAAATCCGGCGCAGTCCAGAGCCCGGTAGAGGGCCATGGCGACCTCCTGGATCTCCTTCGCCTTGTCCACGGTCATGCGGCCGGGGGTGTGGATGGCGGAGTTCTTCTGGGTGTACTTCTCTGTGAAGTCGAAGAAGCCGGAGGGGACTTCAATCTCGTCCACCACGCCGATGGTCAGATCGTCATTGCGGCCGATAATGGCGCAGCCCACCTCCACACCGTCCACCGCAGTCTCCAGGAGAACCTTGTCGTCGTGCTGGAAGGCAGTGAGCACCGCCGGCATCAGGTCCTCCGGGGCGGTAACCCGGCTGATGCCGTAGGAGGAGCCGCCGTTCACCGGCTTGACAAACAGCGGGTAGCCCAGCTCCTCCGCCTTCTCCCGGACCTGGGCCTCCGGTGGGATCTCCGTCAGCTCGATATTCCGGGGCACCGCAATTCCCGCAGCGGCGGCCACCTGGTGGGCCCGGTACTTGTCCATGCACAGCGCCGAGCTGAGGCAGCCGCAGCCGATGACGGGGATGCCCGCCAAGGCCAGAAGGCCCTGCACCGTGCCGTCCTCGCCGTTCTTCCCGTGGAGGATAGGCAGGGCCGCGTCGATGCGCAGGCGGTCCCCCTGGGCGGTAATCAGGCCGTGGCTGCCACGGTCCGGGGAGAGAATAGCCGGCGTGCAGCGCCCGTCCTGCCAGCGGTCGGCGCCGATGGCGTCAAGGGGGCCCTCATACCGGTACCAGTGCCCCTCCTGGCTGATGCCGATGAGCACCAGCTCGTACTGCTCCTGATTCATGGCGCCGATGACAGCCTGCGCGGACTTTAAGGAAACGGCGTACTCGTCGCTGCATCCGCCGAACAGCACCGCGATTCGCTTCTTCATATGATTGTTCTCCTTTGTTCGAGTTGAACCCAGTATAGCAGATTTTTTCCTGTTTGTCCATTTAAGGTTTTGCTCAGAGCCTGTCAGAAAACAGTCAAAACATCCAAACGGCAGCTCTTTTTCCCCGGACTGCTCCCAACAATCTTAGAATATATCAAATATTCCAAGATCGTTGCCTGATCTGTAAAAAAATCCCACACCACAGGATACCCCGCCCTTTTTCAGACAGGTCCCAATCTTCAGACAGGCGCACCAGTCAGCTCCGGCGAACATAGACTGTACTGTGACCATTTCAGGGAAGGGAGGCGCAAGCCGCCATGACGACCATGCATGCCATTGTCCGGCAGGTCAACTGTGACAGTCTGCTGGTGTGTGACTGCGAGACAAAGCAGGAGGTTCTGGTCTACACAGACAGCGCCTGCTGTTTCCACCCCTGCGATCACGTCTGCATCTGCTACAGCGGAGCCATGACCATGAGCATTCCGCCGCAGATCAGTGCAAACTCTATCAAAAAAATATAAATAAAAATTTGATAGAGTTTTCGCTTGAAACCCGCTTCGCTGGGCTTTCAAGCGAGGGGACGGAGGTTAGGCTTTTTCCCTGGGGACGGCTTGCCGTCCCCAGGGAAAAAGGACCGGGCCGAGCGCAGCCCGCAGCGTGTTTTTCCGAGGACGCAGTCCCCGGAAAAACGATTTTAGTTTATTTGCGCCTGCGGCGCAAACTCCTGCGGAGTGCTGGCCTCGCCCCATCCGTGGCCTCAGCCGCGAATAAGGCCCTCGGCAGAGTTTCGCCGCCGCAGCGGCGAAATAAATTGCAATCATTTTTTCCGGAAACCACGTTTTCGGAAAAAATACTTCTCGCGGAGCGAGCGTCGAACCCTTGGACCTCCCCGTTGGGGAGGTCCAAGGGCGAGGCGCAGAGCGCAGCGCAATCCCCTCGCGGGGAATGGCGTCAGCCATTTCCCGCGACTTTAGTACCTCTTTCTCCGCCGCTTCTCATAGGGGGGCTGCGTGCGGGGAAAGGGCTTGTCGATGAGGATGATGTCGTCTCCGATCTGCTTGATGCAGTCCCAGGGTATGTAGTAGTCCTCCCCCCGGCCGAAGAGGCCGAAGAACCGGCAGGGCCCCGGTACGATGATCGCCACCACCCGCCCCTCCGGGAGGCAGATCTCCACATCCCCCACATATCCCAGCCGGCACCCGTCGTTGACGTTGATGACCTCCTTGTAGCGCAATTCCACCATCCTGCACTGCATACCCGCTCTCCTCCCCTCTCTTTCGCCGCCCCGGCGCACTTTCGCGGAGACGGTTCCCTTTCTACCAGTATATGCGGGCAAAATAAAAGCTGTGACAACGCTGTCACAGCTTTTATTGTCATGCGATCCTCCCGGCAAAAAGAGCAGCAGCGCTGCTGGAGAAAAATCAGGTGCCGCCGCAGTCTCGCAGGAAAACGTATCAGATCCCCGGATACAGCGGATACCGCTCCGTCAGCTCCCGGACCGTCTCCAGCACGGCGGACCGGTTCCCCTCCGCATCGGCCACCATGGCGTCGATGGCGCCGGCGATCTGGTCCATGTCCGACGGCTGCATGCCCCGGGTGGCCACGGCGGCGGTGCCCAGACGGATGCCGCTGGTGGTGTTGGGGGGCGTGGGGTCGTTGGGGATGGCGTTCTTGTTGCAGGTGATGTTGGCGCTGTCCAGAACGTGCTCGCAGTCCTTGCCGGAAATACCCTTGTTGCGCAGGTCCACCAGGATCAGGTGGTTGTCCGTGCCGCCGGAGAACAGGGTGAACCCCCGGCGGAGGAGGCCGTCGGCCAGAGCCCGGCAGTCGTCCAGAATCAGCTGCTGGTAAATCTTGAAGCCGGGGTCCAGCACCTCCTTAAAGGCCACGGCCTTGGCGGCGATGACGTGCATCAGAGGGCCGCCCTGAACGCCGGGGAACACCGCCCTATTGAGCTTGTGTTCCTGGGCGAACTCCGCGCTGGAGAGGATGATGCCCCCCCGGGGGCCCCGGAGGGTCTTGTGGGTGGTGGAGGTGGTGACGTGGGCGTAGGGGATGGGGCTGGGATGGAGCCCCGCCGCCACCAGGCCCGCGATGTGGGCAATATCCGCCATCAGGAAGGCGCCGCACCTGTCGGCGATCTCCCGGAAGCGCTTGAAGTCGATAGTCCGGGGGTAGGCGCTGGCCCCGGCGATGATGAGCTTGGGGTGGTGCTCCATGGCCAGGCGCTCCACCTCGTCGTAGTCGATATACCCCTCCTCGTTCACGCCGTAGGAGACGATGTTGTAGGCGATGCCGGAGAAGTTCACAGGGCTGCCGTGGCTCAGGTGGCCGCCGTGGGCCAGATTCATGCCCAGGATGGTGTCGCCGGGCCGGCACAGGGCCAGCTCCACGGCCATGTTGGCCTGGGAGCCGGAGTGGGGCTGAACGTTGGCGTAGGTGCAGCCGAAGATCTCCTTGCACCGCTCTATGGCGATGTTCTCCACCACGTCCACCGCCTCGCAGCCGCCGTAGTACCGGTGGCCGGGGTAGCCCTCGGCGTACTTGTTGGTCAGGGGGGTGCCCATGGCGCTGATGACCGGGTAGCTGGCGAAGTTCTCCGAGGCGATCAGCTCGATGTGGCTGGACTGGCGGCGCAGCTCCTGCTCCATGGCCTCGGCCACGGCGCTGTCCGCCCCGCGGACAATGTCGATTTGAACCATTTTCTTGCTCCTTCTGGTTGGTAAATGTATTTTGTATTTTCCTACCTTTTATATACCATATATGGGGGAAAAAAGCACTGTCATTTTTCCACAATTCCCCCCTTTGTTTTCCCTTTTCCCCCTGAACTATTCACCATTCCCTCGAAAAAGCAGATCGTCCGGGGCAGGGCTGTAGTTATATTATAGACATCTGTCCCCCATATGTCAACAGTTTTCTCCCTGAATTTTCCTCGCTCTCCGGCGACAAAACCTTACCTTTTGCTGCCGTATAATCCCCACCGGGGGAGGAAATACTCTTCTCGTATGCGGGGCTGTCAGCAAAGCCGCGCAGATGATGGAAGTGAAGTAGGGAGTGGTTTGATGCAGGGGAAAGTGGAGATCTGCGGCGTGAACACGGCCAAGCTGAAGGTCCTGACCAACGAGGAGACCATCGCCCTGCTCCGCCGCACCAAGGAGGGGGACATGGAGGCCCGGGAGAAGCTCATCAGCGGCAATCTGCGCCTGGTGCTGTCAGTGATCCAGAAGTTCATGGGCCGGGGGGAGAACCCGGACGACCTGTTTCAGGTGGGCTGCGTGGGCCTCATCAAGGCCATCGACGGCTTTGATCTCAACCAGCCGGTGCGCTTCTCCACCTACGGCGTGCCCATGATCGTGGGGGAGATCCGGCGCTACCTCCGGGACAACAGCAGCATCCGGGTCAGCCGCAGCATGCGGGACACCGCCTACAAGGTCATGCAGGCCCGGGAGCGCCTTATGGCCCAGTCCCAGCGGGAGCCCACCGTGGAGCAGATCGCGGCGGAGCTGGGCATCCCCCGGGAGGATGTGGTCTTCGCCATGGACGCCATCGTGGAGCCGGTGAGCCTCTACGACCCCATCTACGACCACGGCGGCGACGCCATCTGCGTCATGGACCAGGTGAAGGACAACCGGAACACCGACGAGAGCTGGTTGGAGAAGATCGCGCTGAAGGAGGCCATGCGCCGCCTGGGGGAGCGGGAACGGCACATTCTGGCCCTGCGCTTCTACGAGGGCAAGACCCAGATGGAGGTCTCCAACGAGGTAGGCATCTCCCAGGCCCAGGTGAGCCGTCTGGAGAAGAACGCCCTGAACACCATCCGCAAAAATATTTAGCAGGTTCTGTGATGTCACATCCGGTCAGATTTCCGAGGAGGTCTCCCCACCCCTCGGTAACGCGACCGGTTTGAGAAGCGATCCGGCCCATCTGACGAAAATATATATTAGCGCCTGTATATATGTAAAATAGTGACCCGGTGTGTTTTCCGAAAGTTTCTGAAAAACCACCGTGTTCCAACGGATCAGCCTTAGTATTCATAAATATAAATATGAACTTTTTCTTGTATTCTCAGCCGGTGAAGTTGGGAAAGCGTCCTGAATCTATACACATTTATTACAAAAACACGTTTGGACGGGCCCGGAAATTGATAGCCTTTGCCGTTGACAAATGGTGCCGTGTGGAGTACCCTAATGAGGTAACATCTTACTATAGGAGGCTGCCTACATGGGAATCTACCGCAGCATCGCGGAGCTGGTGGGGCACACCCCCCTCTTAGCCTTGCACAGTCTCGGAGCGGAGCAGTCGCTCCAAGCCGTCCTCCTGGCCAAGTTGGAATACTTCAATCCCGCCGGCAGCGCCAAGGACCGGGCGGCGCTGTCCATGATCCTGGATGCGGAGGCCCGAGGCCTTCTCCAGCCCGGCGCCACCATTATCGAGCCCACCAGCGGCAACACCGGCATTGCCCTGGCCGCCATCGCCATTCCCCGGGGCTACCGGGTGATCCTCACCATGCCGGACACCATGAGCATGGAGCGGCGGAGCCTCCTTCAGGCCTATGGCGCGGAGCTGGTCCTCACCAACGGCGCGCTGGGGATGCAGGGGGCCATTGACAAAGCGGAGGCCCTCCACACCGAGATTCCCGGCAGCATCATCGCCGGACAGTTTACAAATTCCGCCAACCCTGACGCCCACTACCGGACCACCGGCCCGGAGATCTGGGCGGACACCGAGGGGAAAGTGGACATCTTTGTGGCCGGCGTAGGCACCGGCGGCACCCTCTCCGGCGCCGGGCGGTACCTGAAGGAGCAGAACCCCGCCGTCCGCGTGGTGGCGGTGGAGCCCACCGGCTCCCCGGTGCTCTCCGGCGGCCGGCCGGGCAGCCATGGTCTCCAGGGCATCGGCGGGGGCTTTATCCCCGACACGCTGGACACCGGCATCTACGACGAGGTTGTCACTGTCACCGAGGCTGACGCCTGCGCCGCCGCCCGCTGTCTGGCCCGCACCGAGGGCATTCTGGTGGGCATCTCCTCCGGCGCGGCGCTGTGGGCCGCCATCGAGCTCTCCGGCCGGCCGGAGAACCGGGGGAAAAACATTGTGGTGATCCTCCCCGACACCGGCGACCGGTATCTATCCACGAAGCTGTTTCGCGAATAAGAGCTCCCCGATACGGGAGACGAGAAAAGGGGCGCGCAGCCAAACGCTGCGCGCCCTGTTTTAACTCGCTTTAGCGACTTTCGCCTCCCGGCGAAAGTCGCTAAAGCGAGTGTGAAGCACCCTGCGGAAAACTCCGCAGGGTGCTTTATCTGTCGCAGAGAAGTCTGCAATGGACGGAGCCCTCAGCGCGCCGCTGTGGCCCTCACTTTCCGCCGAAGAGAGGCATCTTCTCGATCCGGTTGAAGGCCTCCTCCAGCGCTTCAATATTCACGGTGCAGGCGATGCGCACATAGCCCTCGCCGCAGTTTCCGAAGGAGATGCCGGGGATGGTCAGCACATGGGCCTCCCGGAGAATCCGGTCGCTGGCCTCCTCGGAGCTGAGGCCCGTGTCCTTGATATTGATAAACAGATAGAACGTCCCCTTGGGCGGGTAGAGCACGTGCATGTTGGGAATCCTGTTGATCCGCTCCGCCGCGTAGAAGGTGCGCTTCCGGTACTCCTCCACCATGGCGGGCTGGACGATAGTCCGGTTTTGCAGGGCGTAGATGGCCGCCCGCTGGGAGATGGAGGGGGCGGTAAACACCACGTTCTCGTTGATCTGCTGGAAGGTCTTGACCAGATACGGGGGCGCGATGAGCTGGCCGATGCGCCAGCCGGTCATGGTGAAGTTCTTGGAGAAGCTGTTGATGGTGATGGTCCGCTCCCGCATCCCCGGCAGGGAGGCGATGGGAACGAAGGGGTGCTGGTAGCTGAAGGAGGTATAGATATCGTCGGCGATGACGATGAGATCGTGCTTGATGGCGATCTCAGCGATCTTCTCCATGGTCTCCACGGTGAGGCAGCTGCCGGTGGGGTTGCTGGGGGTGTTGATGACCAGGGCCTTGGTCCGCTCGGTAATCAGGCTCTCCAGACGCTCCACGCTGATCTGGAAGTCCTCCTCCTCATAGGTGGGCAGCTCCACGGGGATGCCCCGGGCCAGCTCCACCTGCTGGGGGTAGGGGGTGAAGAAGGGGGCCTGCAAAATGACCTCGTCCCCGTCATCTAAAATGGCCTCCAGGGCTAAGTACATGGCGAAACACCCGCTGGCGGCCACGAAGACCTCCGGCACGGTGACCTCCATGCCGTACTCCTCCTTGTAGAACCTGCAGATCTCCTCCCGCAGCTCCGGGTCGCCGGCGAAGTCGGTGTACTTGGTGTGGCCGGCCCTGGCGTCGGCATAGGATTTGTCAATAATCAGCTCATGTGTGATGAGGTCCGGGTCGCCTAAGCTCAGATTGATGACGTCGTCGTAGTTCTTGGCCAGATCGTCCACCTTTCCCATGGGGGTGGTCTGGTCCTTCCAGTACCGCTTGGCAATGAATCTGTGTTTCACGGGCGTTTCCTCCTCTTTAACTGGCGTTTTGTGGTGTATTCTGTAGTTCTATAGTAAAGTATCCCCTTACGTGATAGTCAAGTCCAAAATGCACATTTGAGGAAAATTTTTTAAAAAAGCCGGCGGCGGGACCTCCGCCCTCAAAAAATCTCCATATGGGCGTGGGTGGAGGACCAGTGGGTGAACTGGATATACCGCGCCAGCGCCTCCCCCTGCCGCTCCCGGAACAGGCGGAGAATCTCCCGGTGCTCATCGTTCATCATCCGGAGGTCCGGGGCGTTCTGAGGGTCGGAGAGCTTGGTGTGCCCCCGGGAGAAGAACCGGCTCTTCAGACGGTGGAGGGTATCGGACAGCACCTCGCTGCTGCACGCGTCCAGATAGATGTTGTGAAAGGCATCCTGATGCTGGAGGTAGAGGGTGTAGTTGTCCGAGGTGATGGCGAAGTTCATGCTCTGGATGTGGTACTCCATGGCGGAGTACTCCTTCTCCGTCAGGATCGGGCAGGACTGCACCGCCGACAGGGCATCCAGCGCGCCGATCACCTGGTAGAGCTCCCTGGCCTCCTTCTCAGAGGTGGACTTCAGAAGGAAGCCCTTCCGGGGGATGTTGTCCAGAATCCCCTCACAGGAGAGCTGGATCAGCGCCTCGCGCACAGGGGTCCTGCTCACGGAGAGGGCCTCTGATATCTCGGACTCGTTGATCTTCTCCGTAGGCCGCAGCTCCCCCATCAGAATCTGGTCAGTAATGTAGTCGTACACGTGGTCCTTCAACGTCTTGAAGCGCTTCATAGTACCCCCCTGCCTCCCTGTATGACAATGTGATTTTGTTAATCATATCACAAGTATCACAAAAAAGAAAGAAAATATTTTTTCACACTTGACAAATTCCACAGACAATATATAATATACAATATATTCAATACAGACCGCACCAGGCAACGGTCATACTACTTATAAAATAAAGGAGAACCTGTCATGAAGAAGTTCAGCCATGTCATCGTCCGGAGACCCTGCAGAGCAATGGTGGACGGCATCACCTCCGCCCCGGAGCTGGGCAAGCCCGACTACGAGCTGGCCCTGAAGGAGCACGACGACTACATCGCGGCGCTGAAGCAGTGCGATGTGGACGTGACGGTGCTGGAGGCCGACGAGCGGTACCCGGACTCCTGCTTTGTGGAGGACCCGGCCCTCATCACCCGCAAGTGCGCCATCATCACCAACCCCGGCGCCGCCTCCCGCAACGGCGAGAAGAATGAGATCATCGGCGCGGTGAAGAAGTTCTTCTCCGACGACCAGATCGAGTACATCCAGGCCCCCGGCACCCTGGAGGGCGGCGACGTGATGATGGTGGGCGACCACTTCTACGTGGGCCGCTCCGCCCGGACCAACGAGGAGGGCATCCGCCAGCTCACCGAGATCCTGGACAAGTACGGCATGACCTGCTCCGAGGTGCCCCTGTACGAGGTGCTCCACCTGAAGACCGGCGTGAACTACCTGGAGGACAACAACATGCTGGTCTCCGGCGAGTTCATTGACAAGCCCGACTTCGCCCAGTACAACAAGGTGGTCATCCCCCAGGAGGAGGCCTACGCCGCCAACTGCATCTGGGTCAACGACACGGTAATCGTCCCCGCCGGCTATCCCGCCGTGCTCAAGGCCGTGCAGGATCTGGGCTACAAGACCCTGGTGGTGGACACCTCCGAGTACCGCAAGCTGGACGGCGGCCTCAGCTGCCTGTCCCTGCGCTTCTGAGAGGGTCCGCTCCGCGCCCGCGATACCGATTTCGCAGAGGGGCTGCCGGCTCCGCCGGCGGCCCCTCTCGCAACAGCCTGATTGGGAGGTAAGACCATGAAGAATCCTTACTTGGCCAAGCGCCACTGGGAGATCGAGATTCCCCCTCTGAGCCGGACGGACGAGATGGCCAAGCGCTATGACGACATCATCAACCTCAGCGTGGGGGACCCGGACTACCCGGCGGACCGGACCTGCATCGACCTGATGTACCGGGACGCCCTGGCCGGCCACACCCGCTACACGGAGTTCTTAGGTGACCCGGAGCTGCGCCAGGAGACCATCAAGATGTACAAAGAGGACTTCGGCCTGACGGTGGGCATGGACGAGCTGCTCATCACGGCGGGGGGCACCCACGCGCTGTACGTGGTGATGCAGGCCCTGCTGGACGAGGGGGACGAGGTCATCGCCATCGCCCCCTACTACACCTACTATAAGGACCAGATCGAGGCCCCCCGGGGCAAGCTGGTGGTGTACAACGCCCCCAGCGGGGACGGCTTCGACGTGAACCTCAGCGAGCTGGAGAAGTGCGTCACCTCCCGGACCAAGGCCATCATCGTCAACACCCCCTGCAACCCCAGCGG
Source organism: uncultured Clostridia bacterium (assembly GCA_947383645.1). Taxonomy (GTDB): domain Bacteria; phylum Bacillota; class Clostridia; order Oscillospirales; family Oscillospiraceae; genus CAJFPI01. The sequence goes on from CANDEH010000046.1 coordinate 17,762, forward strand.
CAAGGTCTACAGCGAGGAGACCCTCCGGGGTATTCTGGCCCTGGCGGAGAAGTACGACTTTCTGGTCATCGCCGACGACATCTACGGCGCGCTGAACTTCACGGAGAACAAGCGTCCCCTCTGCTCCTTCGAGGAGCGGCCCAAGCGGGTCATCACCGTGTACAGCTACTCCAAGGACTTCTCCATGACCGGTCTGCGCCTGGGGCACATCATCGCCGACCGGGAGATCATCGAGGCCGCCTGCAACATCTGCGGCGCGGTGACCTTCACCATCAGCTCCTTCTCCCAGCGCCTGGGCATCTACGCCCTGCGCCGCCGGAAGGAGATCCAGCAGGGCCTGCGGGAGGAGTACCAGAAGCGGATGATGTACGCCTACGAGCGCATGAGCCGCCTCAAGCACGTCAAGTGCCGCTATCCCGAGGGCACCTTCTACATCTTTGCCGACATCTCCGAGACCGGCATCAGCTCCATGGAGATGTGGGACCGCATTCTGGAC
>CANDEH010000047.1 GCA_947383645.1 uncultured Clostridia bacterium
TAAATCTACATTTTTTCCTCGGCGTTTTCTTGCATTTTATCATTGGCGCTGACACGACTTTGACGCCTCGGAGGACTACCTGTTCGGCCAGCCCACCAGTGGTGACACCATCTACGAGTAGGAGAACCCCAACGTGGATCGGAGCAAGAACGCTGCCCTCGTAGCTCCTGGCTTCAAACCCCCCACCAGCTACCTCCCCGGCAGCGGCGAGTACCTGATCCCCAACCTCGTCCCCGGTGCGCTGTCTGGCGTCTTGGTCAACCAGACAGGCAGCTCCGTCATCCCCGGCCAGTACCTCCTCGGTGAACGGAAATGTCGCCATGACCCAGATTCCCGGTGGCAGCCCCACCGATATTGTCCAGGATAGCACCACAGGCGGCTACACCAAGGTAACAAGCGACCTCTACTACTCAGGCGGCAGTTTGGGGACGCTGAAGATCCCAGCCATCAACCTGAGCGTCAGGGTCTACCAGGGAACGGACAGCACCGCGCTGAAGAAGGGCGCGGGCCACTTCACCAACACCAGCCAATGCCTGTTTCACGGGCATGCGCCCAGATAGGGCATGATTAGAAGTAGAACCATGGTACTACCCCGTAAGATAACGCGGGAGACAACCTGCCTAACCGAAAGGCGAAAGCTGACACGGGAACATAGCACGGCAGGAAAGCGGTAAGTTGCCTAAAGGCAATTTGGCACGACTGAACCGCGATGTCAAGCGGATATGAGGATAGAACTGGGTTTGTTATTGCGAGCTTCGAGTTTCCTTTACCAAGAGGACAGAGGAAAGTGCCTGAAACCTCTGATATGAGTACATTTGGGTATGGTCGGCACCCAAATGGTTATCAATCAACTCATAAGACACGCTGGAGAGCCAGTGGTAAAGAAGCGAAAGCATATCCGACAATCCGCATACCAACTAATCACGTTAACTGGGGATTGCCTAAACAGGAATGCCATGGGGAGGTGAACAACGGCTATGACAATTTGTGTCTGAATATCCTGCAAGGCAACGGAGCCGCCATAGTAGTCAATGAGAGGGATAATGACCCTTACACGGCGAAGGGCGGCAGTCATTACATGCCAAAATCAACAGCGATTAGGGAGGAATACCTCACAATGAAACCAACAATGGAGATTTTGGAGAATGTCAAGCAAAACTCTACGCGGAACAAGGACGAGGTTTTTACACGGCTGTATCGGTATATGCTTCGTCCAGACCTGTACTATCAGGCGTATCAAAACCTATACACAAACAACGGAGCGTCAACCCAGGGGGTAAACGAGGACACGGCGGACGGCTTTAGCAAAGCAAAGATAGAGAGAACCATTAAAATGCTTGCTGATGAGACCTACACCCCGCACCCGACCCGCCGTACTTATATCCAGAAAGCGAACGGGAAAATGCGCCCTCTGGGAATCCCAACCTTTACGGACAAACTGGTACAAGAGGTTCTTCGGATGACATTGGAAGCGGTGTATGAACCTGTGTTTCTGGACTGCTCCCATGGGTTCCGGCCCAATCGGAGCTGCCACACCGCCTTAAAATCCATCAAAACGGGCTTCAATAATGGTATCCGCTGGTTCGTAGAGGGTGACATGAAAGGCTGTTTTGACAACATAGACCATTCGGCGCTGGTGGGCATCATCAACAGCAAAATCAAAGACGCGTGCTCATCAAGCTGATATCGTATCTGCTTACAATGCGGAACTGCGGGGAATTTGCAACTATTATTCTATAGCGAGTAATTTCAGGAAACTGAATTGTTTTGCATATCTGATGGAGTATAGCTGCCTAAAAACCCTTGCAGGGAAGCATAAAAGCAAAATCAGTAAAATCAAGGCGCAGTACAAAGATGGACGGGGCAGTTGGGGGATACCTTATGAAACCAAACAGGGGCGGAAGCGCTGCTATTTTGCAAAATATAGCGACTGTAAGGACGCTTGGAACCCAACTGACCAAATGTCAAACGCCGTTGTGCGCTTTGCGTATACTACAACAACGTTTGAGAAACGTCTGTCCGCAAAAGTCTGTGAGTTATGCGGTGCAACCAACGCAGAACATTATGAGATTCATCATGTCCGTAAGGTGAAAGATTTGCAGGGCAAGGAGCCCTGGGAGCAAATCATGATTGCCAAGCGGCGCAAAACGTTAGTGGTCTGTGAAAATTGCCACAAGCTAATTCATGGAAAGAGAGTTTTGTAAGAAGGAGTAATGAGGGGGAGCCGTGTACATCGAGAGGTGTACGCACGGTTCCGTGAGAGGGTGGCGCAAACCTGCCATAGAAATGTGGTAAGGCGGTGCTTCCCTACTCTACCACAACCGGGGGGTGAACAACCACTTCGGCCAGATCCACACCCTGGAGGCGGGCGATACCATCACCCTGACCACCCTGTTGGGGACCCGCACCTATTCCGTTGTCAGCATGGAAAAGGTCAGCGTCAACGATTCCAGCGACACTGCCCCCACCACGGACAACCGGGTAACGCTCTATACCTGCGTAATGAATCAGCCGGAGTACCGCTGGAAGGTCGCAGCGGTGCGGTATTGTTTGGCGGAGCGGAGCAGCCACAAGGTCACCTTGGATGGTGTTCCCGTGGCAGTGGAGGTGTACAACATCAACGGCAGCAACTACTTTCAGCTCCAGGACTTGGCGCGGCTGCTGGATGTGGGTGTGGAGTGGAACAGCGTTACCCGGACGGTGGAGATCTCTACTGATGCGGGCCACACCGAGGAACCGCCGGGGCAGGCAGTGTCCAAACCCTCCTCTGGAGCCGTCGGTGATGACCTCTACGATATCCGGGTGGAGATTGTGGAGCGCACTAAGTCCCACGGCCTCTTAGAGGACGACGCGGAGGAGGTGCTGGACTGCTATTTTCGCGCCTGCTCCATCCGGGTGGACTGCAAGGCCCTGGCCCACATCGCCGCGGTGCTGTCCAACAGGGGCCGCCTGCCCGCCTCCAACGAGCGTATTTTCCCCGCCGCCATGTCCCGGTACGTCAACGCCATCCTCATGACCTGCGGCATGTGCGACGGCTCCGGCGAGTTCGCCCTGCGGGTGGGCGTGCCGGCCAAGAGCGGCGTGGGCGGCGGCATCATGGCGGTGGTGCCCACCCGGATGGGCATCGGCATCTACGGCCCCGCCCTGGACCCAAAGGGCAACAGCATCGCCGGCATCCGCCTCCTGGAGCAGCTCAGCCGGGAGCCGTACCTGAGCATCTTCTGAGCAGCCAACCCAAAAATCCCCGGAGGGCGCGCCCTCCGGGGATTTTTTCGCCCCCATGCAAGAGATCGCCTTCATCGGGCCATCCTATAGGGTACTATCGTCGGGGCCGCCCCGCCGCAGCCCCACAGGGAGGTAGCAATGACATCAGAAGTGATCCAGGGGATTCTGCTCCCCTTCCTCGGCACCCTGCTCGGCTCCGCCTGCGTATTCATCCTCCGGGGGGAGCTCCCGGGGAAGGTACAGCGGGCTCTGGCGGGCTTCGCCGCCGGGGTGATGACGGCGGCGTCAGTGTGGAGCCTCCTCCTGCCCGCCATGGAGGAGGCGGCGGACCTGGGCCGCTGGGCCTTCCTCCCGGCGGCGGTGGGACTGTGGCTGGGGGTACTCCTCCTGCTGCTCCTGGACCGGACCATCCCCCATCTCCACCGCTTCAGTGAGACCGCCGAGGGTCCCCACACCCACCTCCGCCGGACCACCATGCTGGTTCTGGCGGTCACCCTGCACAACATCCCTGAGGGCATGGCGGTGGGGGTGGTGCTGGCGGGCTGGCGGGCCGGGGAGAGCCGGATCACCACCGCCGCCGCCCTGGTCCTCTCCCTGGGCATCGCCATCCAGAACTTCCCCGAGGGGGCCATCATCTCCCTGCCCCTCCGCGCTGAGGGGATGGGACGGCGCCGCGCCTTCCTCTACGGGGTACTCTCCGGGGCGGCGGAACCCCTGGCGGCCCTGATTACCCTATGGGCGGCAGGTCTGATCCTGCCAGCCCTGCCCTGCCTCCTGAGCCTGGCGGCGGGGGCCATGCTCTACGTGGTGGCGGAGGAGCTGGTCCCCCAGGCCGCCGCCCACGCCCACACCGGAACCCTCTTCTACACCGCGGGCTTCACCCTGATGATGATCCTGGATACGGCATTAGGCTGAGGAAGACGCCGGAGCGCAGGGGGCCCCGGCAGAATGGCGGAGCTGACCCCCAGGACCGGGACTCCCGTCCAGCTTGGCTGCTTGAGAGTGTTTTTGTTGTATTTGTGCAGTTCTTTGAGCTGTTTATGGGAGAAATAGAGAGAGGGGCCCCAAAAATGGCTCCTCTCTCTTTGGTATATACGTTACGGCACCTCGCGGTATTCGATGGACAGCAATTCGCACAGCATCTGCCAGCGCTCCCGGGTGTCGCCGGCGGTGATAACCTCGTGATGGGTGCCGCCGGCGCGCATCCACTCCTCCGCGCAGCGGCGAATCCCGCAGTCGGGGCGGTAGAAGAGGTAGGGCATCTCGTTTTGCTCCATGTCGAACTTCTCCAGGATCTCTCCCTTGGAGACCACCAGGCGGAAGGCATCCCCCTTCAGCGCCACCAGGGAGACCAGGGTAGCCTCGCCGATCCGGGGCTGGAAGATGGGGGTGGGGGGATTCTCCAGACCGCCCTCCCCCAGGTAGCGGTCGATGAGACGCGGCCGGTAGCCGGGGTCGGTAGTCGCCCAGTTCCCCTCGCCGGCGTGGCAGCAGATGACGGCGTCCAGCTCGTAGTCGATGGTGTACATCTCGGTAAAGTTGGCGACGCCGCAGAGCAGGTGGCCCATCGCCACCAATGCCGCGCAGCAGATGTCTCCCTCCGCACTGTAGCCGTAGCCGTCCGCCATCAGGTGGGAGGCCGCATACAGCGGGAGCTGGCGGAAGCGGCCGTCGGCCCCAAAGCTGTCGAAGTGGAGCGTGTAGGCGTCCCACCCCTTCTCCTCGCAGAGCTTCTTCAGCGCCAGGTAGATCCGGATGGCCTCCTTGTGGTCCCGCTCAGGGAGCTTGGGGTCCACGTCGAAAATCTGGTGGTCCCGCTCATACTGCGCCTGGACCTCCGCCTCCGTCAGGGCGGTCATGTGCCGGTAGATGCTGCCCGTGTACTCGTGGACGGTCTCCGGGCCGATGACCCGCATGAAGGCCGCGTCGTCCATCAGGATGTCCCCCATGCCGGGGGAGCGGCCGATTACGCCGATGGTCATGCTCCTGAGGGCCGTCGCCGTCTTCGCCGCGCAGCACCAGTTCTCCACCCGCTGGCGGAAGCGCTCCGTCTTGCGGTTCTCCACCAGCAGACAGCAGGGGATGCCCATGCGAAGGATCGCATTCCAGTTGTCCTGGGCGCCGTGGATGCCCTGGTTCACGGTAAGCTCGTACTCCCGAAAGTCCTTCCCCACCGTTTGGTCGGGCTGGATCACCGCCATCAGCAGGGGCAGGCGGTTGTTTTGCAGCGCCCGGACGCAGTGCATACCGGCGCTGTAGGTCAAAAGGCACAGGAGGATGCCGTCGTACTGTCTGTGGTTAAAATACTCCACCAGCTCCTCGATCTCCCCGCGGTTGGTGGCGGCCCGGGGGAAGTCGAACTCGGCCACGCCCTCCAGATCCCGGAGGACATCCCGGACGTACTCCTCCTGCCGGGCGATGATCCCGGGAAAGATGGGCTCGTAGGCCCCCGCCATCAGGCCCAGAAAGCCGATTTTCGGCTTGCGTGTCAGCTTCTCCTGTATGGTCATTCCATGTTCCTCCTCTACTTCGTACTGACCTTCAGCTTGTCGAAGGTCACCGCGGCAAAGATGATGACGCCCATCACCACCGGCTGCCAGTAGGAGTCCACGCGCAGCAGGCTCAGGCAGTTGTTGATGATGCCGATGGTAATGATGCCCGTGATGGTCTTGAGGATGCTGCCGCTGCCGCCGGACATGCTGGTTCCGCCCATGGCCACGGCGGCGATAGCGTGGAGCTCGTAGCCGTTGGCCGCGCCGGGCTGTCCGGAGCCCAGGCGGGAGGCCAGGCAGATGCCCCCCAGCGCCGCCAGGACGCTGCAGGTGATGTGGACGCCCAGCATGATTCTGGTGACCTTCACGCCGGAGAGCTTGGCCACCTCCTCGTTGCTGCCCACGGCGAAAATGTGGCGGCCGTAGGTGGTCTTGCGCTCCACAAACAGTGCGATTGCCAGCGTCACCACCAGCAGAATGCCCAGGTTCGGAACGCCCAGCACGTAGCCCACCCCCAGGGTGCTGAAGCTGTCAGGCAGCTCGTAGATCGGCTTGGAGTGGGTGTAGATGTACGCAAAGCCGCGGGCCGCGCTGTATACGACAAAGGTGGCGATGAAGGGGACCATCTTCAGCCTGGCCACCGCGAAGCCGATGAAGGACCCGCAGAGGACCCCCACCACCAGGGCCGCCAGGACGGCCACCAGGATGCACACCGCCAGGGAGGTGTCCTCCGGCATCCGCGTGAGGATGGCCGTGGCGGCGATTCCGGCCAGGGCGGCCACGGAGCCCACCGACAGATCAATGCCGCCGGTGATGATGACATAGGTCATCCCCGTGGCCAGCAGGCCGTTGATGGAGATCTGGATGAAGACGTTGAGCAGATTGGTCTTGGTGAAGAAGTTGGGCACAAAAATGCAGGCGCATGCGATCAGAACCAGCAGAAAGAGCACAAATACATTGTCCTGCACAAAAGATACGGCATGTCCGGCCAAAATGCGGTCTTGTTTTTTCAAGAATATCCCCCCTACTTAATACTCGCCAAAGAAATGATCTTCTCCTCGCTGGCCTCCTGCTTGTTCAGCATAGCCACCGCCTCCCCCGCGCGCATCACCAGGATGCGGTCGGAGACGCCCAGGATCTCGGGGAGCTCGGAGGAGACCATGACAATGCTGCCGCCGTTCTCCACAAAGTCCAGCATCAGCGCGTAGATCTCGTTCTTCGCGTTGACATCAATTCCCCGGGTGGGCTCGTCCATGAACAGGATGGAGCAGTTGGCCGCCAGCCACTTACTGAGGACGACCTTCTGCTGGTTGCCGCCGCTCATAAACTTCGTGGCGGTGCGCAGGGACGACGCCTTGATAGAGAGCTTCTCGATATACGCTCTGGTCACTTCCCTCGCCCGGCTGTCGTCCACCAGGCCGTTTTTTAGCCACTTTTTCAGGTTGGGAAGGGCGATGTTGTCCACAACGTTCTTCGCCAGCAGGATGCCCTGCCCCCGCCGGTCCTCCGGAACCAGGGCGATTCCGGCCTCAATGGCCGCCGCCGTGCAGGAGATCCGCGCCTCTTTTCCGTGGATCAGAATGGTCCCGCTCTGCCGCCTGTCCGCGCCAAAAATCGCCCGCAGCAGTTCGGTCCTCCCGGCGCCCACCAGGCCGGAGATCCCCAGGATCTCCCCTTTCCGCAGATCGAAGCTCACATTTTTGCAGCTGTCCGCGTTGGAGATGTTCTTCACCGACAGCACGATCTCGCTGCCAATCCGGCGGCCGGTCCCGCCGTCCAGGCGGTGGATGTCCCGGCCCACCATCAGGCGGATCCACTCGTCCTCATCGGTATCCCGGGCGGAGATTACATCCACCAGCCGCCCATCCTTCAGGATGGTGATGGTGTCGCCAATCTGCTTAATCTCGCTCATCCGGTGGGAGATATAGATGATGCAGACGCCCTTGCGCTTCAGCTCCCCGATCACGCGAAAGAGGACCTCCGTCTCCGCAATGGCCAGGGAAGAGGTAGGCTCGTCCATCACCACCACCTCCGCGTCGTAGGAGATGGCTCGGGCGATCTCCACCATCTGCTTCTCCGCAGAGCTTAGATTTTTGACCCGCGTTCTGGGGCTGATGTTCAGTTGCAGGCGGTCCAGCAGAAGCTGGGCGTCCCGCTCCATCTCCCTCTTCTCCAGGAGAACCCCCCGGCGCTTCTCGCGGCCAAGGTAGATGTTCTCCGCCACCGTCAGATCGTTGATAACGCTCAGCTCCTGGTGGATCACGGAGATGCCGTTCACCAGGGCGTCGCTGGCGTCCCGCCACACCCGCTGTTCCCCCTGGTAGAAGAGGTTCCCTTCGTCGCAGGTGTAGATTCCCGCCAGTATCTTGATTAAAGTGGACTTTCCCGCTCCATTCTCCCCCAGAAGGACGTTGACTTTCCCCTTCTCAAAGGACACGGTAATATCCTCCAGGGCCTTCACGCCTGGAAAGGACTTGCTGATGTGCTCCATGCGAATGACTGCGTTGTTCATCTCATCACCCCTTGCGTCCGGCAGACAGTACGGCGGGAAGGGGTATTCCCTGCGAATACCCCTTCCCGGTCAACGAATCGTATTACTCATCAACGTTGGAGATATCCAGCATGCGCGGCGCGTATTCATAAACCTCAGGAACCTCGTTGCCAGCAAAATATGCCGCCACATTCTCCAAGCACAGCTCGCCCAGCATGGTGGGATTGTCCCACACGCTGGCCTTGAACAGGCCGTCCTTCCGAATCTCGTCCTTGGCCTCGTCGCTGCCGTCGAAGCCGATGACCATGATATCCTTCTGCGCCGCGTGGATGGACTGGAGGGCGCCCAGGGCCCAGGGATCGCCCACCGCGAAGACCAGCCTCAAATCCGGGTTCTTCAGGATCATGTCCTGCATAATATTGGCGCCCTTTTCGGCGTTGCCGGAGGAGTTCTGGTTGTCCACCACGGTGAGGCCGGGGTACTTCTCCTTGACCTGGTCCAGGAAGCCGGCGGTGCGGTCGGCACAGCTGCTGACCTCGTCGTAGCTGATGACAGCCACCTCGCCGCTCCCGTCCAGCAGCTCCGAGGCGTAGTCGGCCGCCAGCTGGCCGCCGGCGTAGTTGTCAATCCCCACGTGGTTGACAATGTCCCCCTCCGTGCGGACATCCATGGTAAACACGGGGATCTCCGCCTTCACCGCCAGGGCCACCGCGTTCTCCAGACCGGAGGAGTTCACCGGGCACACGACGATGGCGTCCACCTGCTGGGTGATGAAGTCCTGGATCTGGTTGAACTGGGTGTTGGCGTCGGACTTGGCGTCCTGGATCACCAGCTCGAAGTTGTAGGAGGGAGCCGCCGCGATCATGGCCTCCTCGATGGCGTTGTAGTAGGTGTGCTCACGGGTCAGGAGGCTGACGCCGATGGTGAGCTTCTCGTCCGCGGCAGAAGCGTCAGGACCGCCGGCGGGGCCGCCCTCTCCCGCATCTCCAGGCTTATCCGAGCCACAGGCGAACAGGGAGAGCGCGAGGGTCAGTGCCAGCAGAATCGCAAGAAACCTTTTCATAACAACCTCCATAATTAAAATTTGGTCAGGTACACCAGGAATCGTCCCCCCTGACAATGAAATTATAGCGCATTTTGACGATAAGGGCCTCTCGTTTCATCTGCTCAAATTCCTCTTTTTTTGGTTTATATACTTCTGCGGCGGCAGCCCGTGGACCTTGGAAAAGGCGCTGTAAAAGGCGCTGACACTGGAAAACCCGCAGGCCAGGGCGATATCAATGATCTTGCCCTCCCCCGCCTCCAGGAGCTGCACCGACTTGGAGACGCGCAGCTCGCGCATATACTCCGTAAAGGTGACGCCCATCATCTTTTTGAAATATTCGGAGAAATAGCTCTGGTTCAGGAAAAAACGCTCCGCCACCACCTTCGAGGTGGTCTCCGGCTCCAGGTGCGCAGACAGGTATTTCAGGATGGTCTCGATCCGCGTGATATTGGCGCAGCTCCTGGCGCGCTGGGGCGGGGACTGGCGGTAGGTGTCGCCGCTGCGGTAGGCGATGGCCACAAACTGGATGAGCTGGGAGATGATGCACAGCTCATAGCAGGCCTCCTTCCGCTTGAACTCCTCCACGATGACGGCGGTGACCTCCTCCAGCCGCCTCTGGTTCTCCGGAGAAAGGGTCAGCTTGTTGCAGAACATGGTGCTGTTGTAGTTGAAGATGTCAAAGCTGTCCTTCAGCGCGTTGTTGAGCATCTCGCTGTCAAAGTGAAACACCGTCTCATAGAGCGGGTCCGAGGGATTGAACTCCACACGATGGCGCTCGATGTTGTTGATTACCAGGAAGTCCCCCGCCTGCACCGGGATGATCTTGTCCTCAATATAGTAGGTCCCCCGGCCGGCGTTTACATAGGTGATCTCCAAAAAATCGTGCCAATGGAACTCCCGCATGAAGTTCGCGGGACTGTTCTCGTGGGCCAACTCAAAGGGAAACTCCGCGCTGTTGTGCCGGTAGATCCTTCGGGATACCTTTTTCTCCCCAAAATTGTGCACCATCATCCCCCCATAAAAGTAATACTGGCCTCGGGTTTGTATGTACAAATCCAAGGCCAATATTACCATGTCTCAGAGGTCCGGTCAATCAAAAGAGGACCTCCATCGCGCCCTCCCGGCGAATCCGGCTCTGGAACACGGCGCCCTCGCCAAAGACCTGCGTCATTTTTTGGACGTATGTCTGCCGCAGGCTGTCGGGGACAAAGGCCTGGATCGTGCCGGCAAAGCCGCCGCCGTGTACCCGGCAGGCTCCCTCCCCCCGGAGGACATCCCGCGTCACCTCCAGGGCGATGGAAATTCCCTGGCTCTCGGGGTGCTTGTGGGAGTAGCAGTTCTGGCACAGCTCCCAGGAGCTGCGGCCGGAGGCCGTAATCAGCCGGAGGAAGGCATCCATATCCCCCCGCCGCAGGGCCTGCGCCTGCTGCAGCACCCGCTCGTCGTCCTCGAAGAAGTGGATGGCCCGCAGGATGGCGCGGTCGCTCACCTGCCGGCGCAGAGCGGCCAGGTTCTCCAGGACCTGCGCCTTCGTACACTGGCGCAGCACCTCCCTCCCCAGGGCCCGGGCCACCGCTTTCATCTCATGCTCCAGAGCGATGTAGTCGTCCGTCATGTCCGCGTGGTCCCCGCCGGTGTCCACGATCACCATGGTGCAGCCGCTGTCGGCGAAGTCGAAGTCCACCTGTTCAAAGAGGGGGGCCTCAAAGTCCTGGAAGTCAATCATCAGCAGGCCGCCTGCCGCGCAGGCGCTCATGTCCATCAGACCGCAGGGCTTGCCAAAATACTCGTTCTCCGCATACTGGGCGATCTTCGCCTGGGTCACCGGGTCCAGGGCACCGCCGTTGTAGAGGTGGTTCAAGATGTTGGCAATCTGCACCTCAAAGGCGGCGGAGGAGCTCAGGCCGGAGCCCTTGAGCACGGTGCTGTGCATCACGGCGCAGAAGCCCCCCAGGCGGTACCCCAGCTCCCGAAAGCGGGCGCAGACCCCCCGCACCAGAGCCGCAGAGGTCCCCAGCTCCTCCGGCCGCCTCTCCAGCTCCGACAGGGACACCGTAAAGGGGGGATAGCCCTCGGAGCAGATGGTGACGGCGCCGTTCTGCTTCGCCGCAGCGGCCACCACGTCCAGGTCCACCGCGCCGGCCAGAACATGGCCGCCGTTGTGGTCGGTGTGGTTGCCGCCGACCTCCGTCCGCCCGGGGGTGCTGAAGAGGGCGGCCTCTGTCTTGTCCGGGAAGGTCCGGGAAAAGCGGTCCAGCAGCGCCAGGTAGCGGCGCCGGGCGGCGGCAGTCTCCCCGTACAGCCCCGCAAATACCCGGTCTGCGGCGGGAACGGACATGGCCGCCCGCAAGTCTTTGATCTCTTTCATATGGCACCTCCACATCATCCAGACGTATTATTTGCCGGCCAGCACATCTTTTATACTCTCCGCCATGTAGTGCACCGCCTCCTCCGTCATAGCGGGGAAAATGGGCAGCGTGACAAAGCGGTTGAACACCTCCTCGTAGACCGGGCACTCCCCCTCCCTGTGGCCCATGTCCCGGAAGGGCTTGGACAGGTGGATGGGCAGGTAGTGGGACCAGGCCTTGACTCCCTTGTGGTAGTAGAGCTCATACATGAAGTCCTCCTTGCTCACGGGGCAGTCCCTGGCCAGTTGGATCATATAGATGTGGTAGACATGCTTGCCGTTTGGCGACTCGTAGGGGGGAATAATCTCCGGCACGTCCCGCAGCTCCCCGGTGAGCATGTGCGCCAGCTCAATCCGGCGGGCGTTGTTCCGGTCCAGCTTCTTGAGCTGCTCGATCCCCACGCAGGCCTGGGCGTCTGTCATGCGGAAGTTGTAGCCGATGTGGTCAAAATCCAGGTGCCAGTACCGCTTGCCCATGGGTTTCTCAGCCTCGTCAATGGTCAGATATTTGGTGGACTTTCCGTACACGCGGCAGCACAGGGATCGGTAGGAGATAACCCGCTCATAGAGCGCCCGGCTGTTGGTGGTGACCATGCCGCCCTCGCCCAGGGTGCACATGTTCTTCTGCTGGTGGAAGGAGAACACGGACAGGTCCGCCAGACTGCCGGTTTTGGCCCCCTTGTACTCCCCGCCGGGGCTGTGGGCGCAGTCGTCAATGACCAGGACGCCGTGCCGCTTCGCGATGGCGTTGATCTCGTCCATCTCGGCGCACTGTCCGTACAGATGGACGGGGATGATGGCCTTGGTCCGGGGGGTAATCAGCTTTTCCAGCTTTCTCGGGTCCATGCAGAGGGTCCTCTCGTCCACGTCGCAGAACACGATCTTCGCGCCCAGGATGGCGAAGGCGGAGGCGGTGGCAATCCAGCTCAGAGGGGTGGTGATTACCTCGTCCCCCGCGCCCACGCCGGCCGCCACACCGGCCAGGGTCAGCCCCGTTGTTGCCGAGGTCACGGTCACGGCGTAGCTCACTCCGCAGTAGGCGGCAAAGTCCCGCTCAAACTCCAGGACCTTCTTGTCGCAGGAGGGGGCGTTGTTTCTCAGGCACTCCATCAGCGCGTTGGCCTCCTCCAGGCCGTAGGTACTGCCGAACTTGATCTCCAGGTGGTGTTTTACCTCAGGCATTGCGCTCACCTCCCTCTTTTATCATGGATACCGCCCGCTCCACCGTCCCCTGCCAGGACAGCATGGCGGTGGTCCTTAAAACCCGCTGCGCCTTCTCCACCGAGATGATCCCGTTTCTGTGCCGGGGGGCCTTGCCGGGCGCGCTCTCGTACAGCGGGACGATCAGCGCCGGGTCCGCCTGGATCTCTTGGGCGATGTAACTGCTCATCTCGTACCGGCTCACAGAGGAGGTGGAGCCCAGATGCAGCACACCCCGGAAATCCGTGCTGTCCAGCTCATAGATCGCCTCGCAGAGGGTCAGCACGTCCACGGGGGTGCGAATCTCGTCCACCGGACACAGAATCTGCTCGCCGCCGAGAACCTTCCGCACCATGCCGGCCAGGAAGGAGTTCCCTGCGGCAACCGGCATCCCCAGAACCAGGGAGAGGCGGAGAATCACCGACGCCGCATTGGCCTCCATCACGCGCCGCTCCCCCAGGGACTTCGTCTCGCCGTAGTAGTTCACCGGGGCCTGGGGCGACTCCTCGGTGTAGCACACGGCCTTCCCGTCAAAGACGGCGTCCGAGGAGAACCAGAGGTACTTTGCGCCGATCTCCCCGGCGCCCCGGGCGCAGTTCTCCGCGCCGGTGACGTTCACCCGGTAGGCCAGCTCCTGCCGGCGCTGCGCCAGGTCGATATCCGCCACCGCCGCCACGTTGACGATCAAGGACGGTCTGCTCCGCTTGAAAGTGCCGAGGATGGCCTCGTAGTCGCCGATGTCGCACCTGTGGTACTCGCAGGCGCTGTCCACGCAGGTCTCGGCTATGTCGGCCACCGCCACCTGATACCCCCTCGCCCGTCCCATTCTGCACAACTGGCCGCCTACAAAGCCGTTTCCGCCTATTACCAGAATCTTGCCCATTGCGCGCCACGTCCCCTTTCTGTTGTATTGCCCCTATGGTATCGCATCCGCCGGCCGGATTCCTCAGCTTATTTTACCTGTTACTCCTGTTTTTTTGGGTCTCTGGAGGAAAAGGGGGGGCGGCGGTCTCTGTTGGGGGCGGCGGTTGCCGCTTCGCTAATTTTCACGGAGCTTATCATCGAGCTTGCTCCGGCCCTTTTGAGGAGGTTTACGATGATGCGTATACAGCACGAATATTTACAGAAGTCTGATGGAACGGGTGGTGGAGCGAAACCCGGCGGAGCCGGAGTTCCACCGGGAGGTCCGGGAGGTTCTGGAGAGCTTGGTCCCCGTGGTGGAGGCCCGGCCGGAGTTCATCACCGAGGGGATCATAGACTGCCTGGTGGATCCGGAGCGGATTATCAAGATCCTGGGCTTCGAACAGATTTCAAGAACAGCCTCACCGGCCTCCCCATCGGCGGCGCAGGTCCAACGGAAGAGGCGGGCGCGGCCGGCGGAAGAGGCCGCTGAAATGGACTTGATTTTCTCTCAATCTTATTTTAAAATGGGTCCCATAAGGGTATGACCCAGTAAAAAAACGGGGGGACAATCGTATGCAGAAACGTATCTTAGTGGTGGACGACGACTCCATGAATCTGATGAGGACCAAGATGATTTTGAGCAAGACCTATGACGTCGTCCTGGTGCGCTCAGGGATTGAGGCGCTGAATACGCTCAAGCGCGAGAAGATGGATCTGGTGCTGTTGGACATCGAGATGCCGAAGATGAACGGTATCACCACCTTTGAGCGGCTGAAGGAGTTCGACTCCGACACGCCGGTGATCTTCCTGACGGCCTCGGGGCTGGAGGACGACGTGGTCAGCGCCATCAAGCTGGGGGCGGTGAACTATCTGAAAAAGCCCTATGAGCCCCAGGAGCTGCTGAAGCGGGTGGCCCAGGAGTTTGGCGAGACGGTTGAAGAATGAGGACGGAGGAACAGACAAGCCGGCATCTTCTGCTGGCGGTCATCACCCTGGCGTTCAGCGGGATGCTGAGCCTGATCGCCGTGGTGATGGCCTGGGAGCTCTGGGCGATCCCGCTGATGGCGGCGGGCTGCTGCAGCGTGTGGCTGCTGCACATCGCCCATCTGGGCTCGGATACCCTCTATGAAAATCTCAGCGCCGGGCTGATCCTTATCGAGTTCTTCTTCTTCAGTGTACATGAGACCAGCCTGTTTGATTTGCCAGCCGTGGCCTGTGTCATCATTCTGGCGCTGTTTATGCTGAACAAAAAGTGGATTCTGCACGTGATCGAGTGCCTCTATGTGCTGGCGCTGGCGTATCACGCGCTGGTCCTCCACACCATATCGTCCGACATGGAGCTCCAGGTGTTGTTCCGCCTGGGGCTTGGTGTTGTGGTGACCTTCGGCGGGACAGCCCTGGCGGGGTACTGGATCAACCGGCGGAGCGCCCAGCGGCAGTGGTATCAGCGGACGTTCACGGAGATGGAGACGGCGGGCAAGCAGAACGCGGTCTTTCTCTCCAATGTGTCCCACGAGCTCCGCACCCCCATCAACATGGTCATCGGCATCAGCGAGGTAGCCCTGGGGCGGGACCTCCCCCCGGAAATCCGGGAGGACATGCGCTCCATCAAGCTGGCAGGCAAGCGTCTGAGCAACCAGATCAACAACATGCTGGACTACACGGAGATCGTGGAGGGAACGCTGACCCCCGCCAAGGAGGAGTACATGATAACCTCTGTGCTCAACGACGTAATCACCATGACCGCCCTCCAGAGCAACCGGCAGCACCTGGAGCTGGTGTTTGACATCGACCCCAAGACGCCGGCGATGCTGGTGGGGGACGCGGAGAAGATCTCCCACGTGCTCAAGATTCTGGTGGAGAATGCCATCAAATTCACGGAGGAGGGCGGAATCAACGTCCGAATCGGGTACCGGCGGGAGAACTACGGCATCAATCTGGTTATCCGCATCCACGACACCGGCATCGGTATGACGGACGCCCAGCTGGAGCGGATGTACGACGAATTCTACCAGGCGGACTCCGGGAGCAGCCGCTTCGCCGGCGGGCTGGGCCTGGGACTCCCCATCGCCCGGGGTCTCCTCAACGCCATGGGCGGCTTCCTCCACTTTGACAGCAAAGGGCGGGGGCGGGAGGGCCTCCACGCCCACATTGTAATCCCCCAGGGGGTGGCGGACGACCGGCCCTGCATCACGCTCAACCACCCGGAGCAGTTCTGCATCGCTTGCTACTTCCGGCCGGAGCGGTACACCTGCGACGAGGTGCGGGAGTACTACGACGGCCTGATCTGGAACCTGGTCAACGGACTGGGCATTGAGGGGTACCAGGCCCACAACTTCGAGGGGTTCCTCAAATTACAGCGCAGTCACCCGTTGACCCATATTTTTATTACCCAGTCGGAGTATCTGGAGGACCCGCCCTACTATGAGAAGCTGGCGGAGAACCTCCGGGTGGTGGTCATCGCGGAGCGGGAGTTCACCCTGGACGCCCATAGCCGGCTGCTGGTGATCCACAAGCCCTTCTCCGCCCTCTCCGTGGCCAACCTCCTCAACGGGGAGATGGGCGAGCGGGGCTTCGCGGAGGCCCAGGCCGCCGGGCGGAAGCCCTTCACCTGCGTGGGCGTCCGGGCGCTGGCGGTGGACGACGAGGAGATGAACCTGGTGGTGGCCAAGGGTGTGCTGGGCAGCTACGGCATTCAGGCGGACACCTGCCTCAGCGGGCGGGAGGCCATCGCCCAGTGCGGCAGCGTCAACTACGACATCATCTTCCTGGACCACATGATGCCCGGGTTTGACGGTGTGGAGACGCTCAAGCGCATCCACGAGCTCCTGGGCGGGGTGTACCGGGACGTGCCCATCATCGCGCTGACGGCCAACACCGTCAGCGGCGCCCGGGAGATGTTCCGCAGCGAGGGCTTCACGGAGTTCGTCCCCAAGCCCATCGAGCGGACCGTCCTGGAGCGGGTGCTGCGCAAGGTGCTGCCCAAGACATGTATCCAGTACGCCGCAGAGCCCATCGGCCAGGAGGACGCAGCAGAGCCCCAGGAGGAGGGGCCGGCGGCCGGGGCGGAGACCGCTCCGGCGGAGGAACCGGAGACTGTCCAGGCGGCCGGCCAGCCGGACCCCCCGGCGGAGGGCGCGGGCATCCCCTATGACCGTCTTGTCCAGGCCGGCATCAACACAGAGATGGGCCTGAACTACTGCGCCGGCGAGGAGGATTTCTACCGGGAGATGCTGCGGATGTTCTATGCCCAGAGCGGGGAGAAGCAGGAGGAGCTGGCCGCCCTGTACGACAGCGGGGACTGGCCGGAGTACGCCGTCAAGGCCCATGCGCTCAAGAGCACGGCCCTGACCATCGGCGCGGAGGCCCTCTCCGCCCAGGCCAAGGAGCTGGAGCTGGCGGGAAAGCGGGGGGACGGGGACTTCATCCACGCCCGCCACGCCGCCCTGCTGGAGGCCTACGCGGCCCTCTGCGCACAGCTGGCGGGAATATAGCGTTTTGGCATACTTCCTGAACATACAAGTTTTGAGGAGTGAAGGACTGCGTGATTAAAAAGTGGTTTAAGATCATTTCAGACCACAAGATCAGCCTGCGGGAGCGGATGTTCCGCATGGTGACATGTACCTGCATGGTGGCGCTGATCTTTATCCTGCCCATGGGGCGGAATATCTGGAACATCCTGCTCCTGCTGGCAAGTCTTTTCGCCATGGCGGCGATTGTGAAGGTCAGCATTCAGAAGGAGCGCATCCACACGGGGGCCACGGCCATCTCGGTGCTGCTGCTGATAGTATTTCCCATCAGCTTTTTCACCGCGGGGGGCTTCTACAGCGGCGTACCGGAGTGGTTCGTCTTCTGCTTCGTCTACGTCTGCATCACCTTGCAGGGGCGGCGCAGGCTCGTGTTCTCCTTCCTCTGCATCGCGGAGACCCTGCTCTGCTACAGCATGGCCTTCTATTTTCCGGAATTTGTCGCCCAGAACTCCCAGCGGCACTCCTTCTTTGACTCCGCCTTCTCCGTGGTCATGGTGGGGCTTCTCAGCTGCGTGCTGCTCATGTTCCTGAGCAGGATGTACGAGGAGGAGAACGCCCTCTCCCAGCGGCAGAAGAAGGAGATCGAGGAGCTGAACCGGGCGGAGAACAACTTCTTCTCCAGCATGAGCCACGAGATCCGCACGCCCATCAACACCATCATCGGCCTCAACGAGCTGATTCTCCGTGAGGATATCCCCGAGGACGTGGCGGAGAACGCCCGGAACATCCAGGGGGCCAGCAAGCTGCTGCTGACGCTGATTAACGACATCCTGGACATCTCCAAGATCAAGTCGGGCAAGATGGAGATCATCAATGTCTCCTATGAGACCGGCGCTCTCTTCTCGGAGATTGTCAACATGATCTGGATCAAGGCCAAGGAGAAGGGCCTGGAGTTCAAGCTCCATGTGGA
>CANDEH010000048.1 GCA_947383645.1 uncultured Clostridia bacterium
TGGCCGGGGGGCTCCAGCCGGCGGTGAACCGGATCTTCCCCTACGCCGCCCCGGACTACTCCGAGGACTGCGCCGACGGCTCCACCTACCAGCTGTCCCTGTGCTGCCTGGAGAACGCCCGGGATATTCTCCTGGCTCTGGAGGCGGAGTACCGCTCCCTCTACGCCCGGAACCTGACCCTCAGCCGCCTCAGCGAGGCCATCATCCTTCCCCTCTGTCCCGACCGGGGGGGTTGCATGAACGTGGACCCCAACCGGGCCGCCTCCACCTACCTGGAGAACGATCTGATGATGCTGCGCCGGCTGCGCTCCAAGGTGCGGATTGTCATCGGAAACGACGGGGACGGCATGTCCGCCCCATATTAAGATCTGAGAATCAATAAGGAGACGTCATGTACTTCTATCAACACAGCGGCCGGGCCCTCTGCTCCTTTGAGGCGGGCCTGCCCTTTGAAAAGCTGGATCGGCTCCCCGACACCGGGGCTGTCGCCTTTCTTTTCCGCCGCGCCCCTCTCGCCGGGCGGGATGTCTTTGCCGTCACCCACCCCCGCCTGCTGACAGCGGAGGAGCGTATGTCCACCCTCACCGACGCCGCGGCGGCGCCGGAGGTCCCCCCCGCTTTGGAGCGGGCTGTCGGCGAGGGACGGGTGACGGCGGTGAATCTGGACCACCCCAGGTGGGAGGAGATGCTGCGCCCCCTTCTGCCCCGGAGAAAAAAGCGGGTGAATCTGCTGGCTCTGGGAGATGTGGGCAGCACGCTGCTCATTGGGCTGAAGCTCCTGGGCGGCGAGGCAATCGGCCGCATCGGTATCTGCGATGTGCGGGAGGAGGCGGCGCGGCGCTGGGAGTTCGAGCTGAACCAGATCGCCCCGCCTATGGTCTACGACGCCCTGCCGGAGGTGGAGATTGTCTCCCAGGAGGACCTGTTTGACTGCGACGTGTTCCTCTTCTGCGCCTCCCGGTTTGTGCCGGACACGGCGGTGAAGTCCGGGGATGTGCGCATGGCCCAGTACAAGCTGAATCGGGAGCTGGTGGTCCGCTACGCCCGTCAGGCCCGGGAGTGTGGCTACAGGGGTCTCTTCTGCGTGGTCAGCGACCCGGTGGACCCCCTCTGCCGGGCGGCGCTGCTGCGCAGCAACGAGGACGAGAGCGGCGTATTTGACGGAAAAGGGCTTTTGACCCACCAGGTCCGGGGCTTCGGCCTGGGGGTGATGAACGCCCGGGCGGCCTACTACGCCAAGGGGGACCCCCGCTTCGCCAGCTTTCTCACCCAGGGGCGCAGTTTCGGCCCCCACGGCCAGGGGCTGACGGTGGCCAACGCCATTGCCGGCTACGACGACGCGTTATCCCAGAAGCTGACGGCCAAGGCCCTCCGGGCCAATCTGGAGATGCGGGAGCTGGGGTTCAAGCCCTATGTGGCCCCGGCCCTGTCCTCCGGGGCGCTGTCGGTGCTCTCGGCCATCGAGGGACGCTGGCACTACGGCAGCGGCTATCTGGACGGCGTGTTCATGGGCTCCTGGAGCTGTCTCACCCCCGCCGGCCCGGCGGTGGAGCAGCTGCCCCTGCCTCCGGCGCTCCTTCGCCGGATTGAGGAGGCCGCAGCGGTGCTCCGCTCCATCGAGGCGTAGCCGTGGTGACCATCCGGGAACTGCGGGAGGACGACAGCCTGGAGGCTGTCAGCGCCATCTATGCCCGGAGCTGGCGGGAAGCCTACCGGGGCATCGTGCCCCAGGGGTATCTGGACCGCCTGGAGGACGGCTTTTGGCTGTCCACGCTGGAGGCAAGGCGGGTGGACAGCTTAGTGGCGGAGGCGGACGGCGTCCTGGCGGGCACCGTCTGCGCCGGCCCCGGTCGGGACGGGCGGTGGTGGGACTGGGGGGAGATCGTCGCCCTCTACCTGCTGCCGGACTATCAGCGGCGGGGGATTGGCACGCTGCTGCTGGAGGCGGCCATGGGCCGCCTGCGGCAGTTGGGATTTGCGAATACCTACCTCTGGGCGGCGGAGGGAAACCTCCCCGCCCGGCGGTTCTACGAGGCCCGGGGCTTCGTCCCGGCCCCGGAGCGCACCCGCACGGTCCTCGACGGCAAGGCGGTGCGGGAGGTGCGGTATATCCGGACACAACAGACCCGCGACGCAAGGAGGGAGAGGCATGACGATTGTCCTGCCGGAAAATGAATACAGCGCCGCGCTGCTGGAGCAGATCGAGGCGGCGGCGGAGGGCATTCCCCACACCGTTACGGACCGCCTGGACGGCCTCGCGGGGAAGGTCCTCTTCGCCGTGGCCCTGGACGAGTGCGGCTGCAACGACGGCTACTACCGGCTGCTCCGCCGTCTCCGGGGGGACCCGGCGCTGCTCCGGGGCTGCACGGCGGGGCTGGTGGTGACGGGGCAGGGGGAGCTCTACACCAAGTCCATCGCCCGGACCCTGGCCCTGTCGGCCAACATGGCCGGCTGCGCCCTGATTGGCCGGCCCCTGGTGGAGGCCACCGGCTCGTTGCGCAACTTCCACACCCAGGCGGACATCCAGGGGGTGGACGTCCGCACCGCCTGCCACCGCTCCCTCCGGGAGCTGATGGAGCGCCTGGACGCCTGGCAGGGGCCGGCGCCGGTGCGGCGTCTCACGGCCATCCACGCCTCGGTGCGCCGGACCTCCAATACCCTGGCGCTGTGGGAGCTGGTCCGCCGGCATCTCAGCGGCGTGGAGATCGAGGAGTACTGCCTCTTAAACGGCGCGGTGTCCGACTGCGCCGGGTGCAGCTACACCACCTGTATGCACTTCGGGGACCAGGGGGGCTGCTTCTACGGCGGGGTGATGGTGGACGAGGTCTTTCCCGCCCTCCGCCGCAGCGACACCTTAGTGATGCTCTGCGCCAACTACAACGACGCCCTCTCGGCCAACCTCACCGCCTTTGTCAACCGCCTGACCTCCCTGTTTCGCCAGCAGCGGTTCTACGACAAGCGGCTCTACGCCCTGGTGGTCTCCGGTTACTCCGGCGGCGACCTGCTGGCCCAGCAGCTTCTGTCGGCCATGAATATGAACAAGAGCTTCTACCTGTCCCCCTACTTCGCCCTGCTGGAGACCGCCAACGACGCGGGGAGCCTCCTTCGCTCCGACGGCGTGGAGGACCGGGCCCGGCAGTTCGCGCTGCGGATGCTGGAGGGGTAGAGTATGAAGATGTGGAAGGAAAGGACCTGGCAGCACGAGGTCACCGGCGTGGACGGCCAGGTGACGCTGTTCGGCGTCAACATCTTCGATTATGCGTGGCGGGACACCGGCCGGTCTGTGAAGGTCCGCCACCCGATGTACGATCAGGCGTACAGGTTCCCCATCTACGCCGTCACCATTGACGGGGCGGAGCGGGAGTTCGCCGCCGGGGAGTTCAGCAGCTGCGTCTGGGGGTTCTATGTGTACAAGTTTTAGGGGGATGCCATGACCAGAACCTTTCGCGCCTTTATGGAAAAGGAGGATTTGCAGCTCGTCTTCACCCGATTCCAAAGCCTCCTGCCGGTCTGCTGCGTCCCTGCCTGCTCGGACAGCACAAAAGTCCCCTGTGCAGGGGAACATAGAGATTGATGCGGAGTGGCGTAGCGGGAGCGGCGCCACTCCAGCTTTTGCGCACTTATGGTTGCAGAAATAAAATCGTTAATCAGCGCTCTGGTCGGTTTAAAAGCCCGGATTTTCTGCCGATAGATACATTCAGTGTCATCTGCGCCTGGTATTCCAGCCACAGGCAGACGGAGGAATTTGCCGAGAGCCGGCTTTAAGCCTGCTGTGAGGTTGCCAGGGACAAGGGGCATATTGTGACTGGCGGACATTTGCATGCTATATTGTTCTTATCAATCGTATCAATAGAGGAGGACGGGCCATGAGACGGATATTGCTTGTGGAGGACGACGACCTTTTGAATAAGACCCTGGCCTTCAACCTGGTTTCCGACGGCTGGGATGTTACCTCCGCCCTGAATGCCAGGACTGCCGCCAGTCTGCTGTCCGGGGCGGCGTATGACCTGGTGCTGCTGGACATCAGTCTGCCGGACGGGAACGGCTACGACCTGTGCAGGCTGATAAAGCCGGAGCACGCCGACACGGTGGTGATCTTCCTCACCGCCAACGACCGGGAGAGCGATCAGATCCGGGGCTATGAGGCGGGGGCGGTGGACTACATCACCAAGCCCTTCTCCATCGGGGCCTTGCAGCGGAAGATCCGCGCCATGTTCGCCATGCTGGAGCACCACAAACCGGCAAAGGATCTCTACGACGACGGCAGGCTGTTCCTGGACTTCTCGGAGCAGGCCGCCACCCTGAACGGAAAACCGCTGACCCTCTCCGCTATGGAGTACAGGATGCTGCATCTGTTCTGCAAAAATCCCAGGCAGGTTTTGACCCGGCGGCGGCTTTTGGAGCGGCTGTGGGATGTGGACGGGAAATTTGTGGACGAGCACACCCTGACCACCTCCATCAGCCGTATCCGGGGGAAGATCGAGGCGGAGGGCGACACCTACATCAAGACCATCTACGGCATCGGGTATCAGTGGACAGGGGGTGAGCGGAGATGAGGCGCATTTCGGTCAAGACGATATTTCTGCTGATAGAGACCGGCGCGGCGGCCTCCATGCTGGCGCTCTCCCTCCTCCTCTCCGCCATGACCGGCCAGGGGCGGGTACTGCTGGCCGGTGCGCTGCTGACGGCCTGCGCTCTGATCTGGCTGTTCCTGCTGACGCTGTTTTTCGCCAGGCGGCTGTCCCGCTTCACAAGCGACCTGTGCCGGACCATGGACAGCATGATTACCGGCGGTGAGGAGCCGGCCCGGGCGGCTGACAGCGAGACCATCTTCGCCCGTATCAGTTACCGCCTCTCCCGGCTGTACGGCATCCTTCAGGAGAACCGGCGCAGGGTGGACGAGGAGCGACAGGAGCTGCAGGCGCTGGTGTCGGACATCTCCCATCAGGTGAAGACGCCGGTAAGTAATCTGAAAATGGTGACGGACACGCTGCTGGCGAGGCCCGTTACGGAGCGGGAGCGGCGGGACTTTTTGCAGGGCATTCGCAGCCAGACGGACAAGCTGGAATTTCTGGTGCAGTCCATGGGGAAAGCCTCCTGCCTGGAGACCGGGGCAATTACCCTGGAAAAGAGGGATGCTCCGCTGCTGGACACGCTGGCCCAGGCCATGGGCGGCATCGTCTACGGGGCGGAGCAAAAGGGCATCTCCGTGGAGGTACAGTGTCCGGAGGACCTGCGGGTGTCTCACGACGGCAAGTGGACGGCGGAGGCCCTGTTCAATCTGCTGGACAACGCGGTGAAGTACACCCCGGCGGGCGGCAAAATCAGTGTGTCGGTGGAGCAGTGGGAGATGTATGTCAAGCTGGATGTGACCGACACCGGCAGGGGCATCCCGGAGAGCCGGCAGGCCGCCATCTTCCGGCGCTTTTACCGGGAGGAGGAGGTCCACGACCAGCCGGGGGTGGGCATCGGGCTGTATCTGGCCCGGGAGATCGTCACCCGGCAGGGCGGCTACATCAAGGTGACCTCAGAGATGGGCCGGGGGTCCACCTTTTCCGTATTCCTGCCCCGGCGATAAACTGTTCACAGAAAATTCACAATTGAAGCTCCGATTCGGACATTTCTGTGACATTTGGATTTTACGATAGCTCCGCGACAGACAAACGAGAGGAGCAGATGAAGATGAACGTGTTGCAGACCATCGACCTGAAAAAGCAGTATGGCGCTGGGCCAAACATCACCCGGGCCCTGGATGGCGTGAATCTCTCGGTGGAGCAGGGGGAGTTTGTGGCGGTGGTGGGGACCTCCGGCAGCGGCAAGTCCACTCTGCTCAATATGATGGGCGGGCTGGACACGCCCACCTCCGGCAGCGTCCTTGTCCGGGGGGACGAGCTGGCGAAGAAGAACGACGAGGAGCTGACCATCTTTCGCCGCCGGAATATCGGCTTTATCTTCCAGAACTACAATCTGGTCCCCATTCTGAACGTCTATGAGAACATCGTTCTGCCGGTGGAGCTGGACGGGGACACAGCGGACCGGAAATTCATGGACGAGATTGTACACATGCTGGCCCTGGAGAACAAGCTGCAAAATATGCCGGGCAACCTCTCCGGCGGACAGCAGCAGCGGGTGGCCATTGCCCGGGCCCTGATTACGAAACCGGCTATCGTTCTGGCCGACGAGCCCACCGGCAACCTGGACAGCAGGACCAGCGCCGACGTGCTGGGCCTGCTGAAACGTACCGGTACGGAGTTCAACCAGACAATCGTCATGATTACGCATAACAGCGAGATCGCCCAGCTGGCCGACCGCATTGTGCGGATCGAGGACGGCAGAATTGTGGGATAAGGGGGTGACAGCAATGACTTGGCCTTTTGAAAATGACACCAGCGCGGTGGAGAGGAAGTTGGCGAGCCGCAGCATCCAGGCCGACAGGCGCCGGAGCGTTTTTGTCGTCCTCACCATCGCCCTGGCCGTCTGTCTCATGGGGTCTCTGTGCTTTCTCTACTTTGCCCGGCAGATGAAGACTCTGGACAGTATCCTGGGGCAGTATCAGGCCGGGTGCGGCGGGCTGACCCGGGAGGAGGTCGCCCGGCTTGCAGATACCGGAAAATTTGAAAAATGGGGCTATAGCGCCGAGGTGGGGAGCGCCCGCCATGGGGACAGTGTTCTGAATATCAGCTTTGTCAGCCCGGAGATGATGGACCTGATGGGCTATGGCGAGATCACCGGGGCCTATCCCCAGGGGGAGAACGAGCTGTGCGTGGAGCGCGCCTTTTTCCGTTATTTTGGCCTGCCGGAAGAAGTCGGTCAGACCGTCGCCCTGAACCTGGGGGACGGAGGAAAGTCCTATACCGTCACAGGCATTCTGGAAACGGAGAACAACAGCCGTATCTTCACAGTCTGGATTCCGGAGACTGCGGTCGGCGCGGATGGCCGCCCCTATGAGCTGCGGTTTCGCTTTGCCGGGAGCCGGGGGATAGAGCCGGCCCGGCTTCGGGCGGACATCGAGGAGTTCTTTGCAAAAATGGGTATTCCGGAGGATCGCACCTTTTACAGCTCCAACTATTTTGGTATGGTAGACCTCTACCTGGGGGACGGAGCGGAGGTCTATGCCGCGGCGGCTCTGATTGCCCTTGTCTGCGCCATCGTGATCTACAACATCTTCTACATCTCCGTTATGGGGAAAATGCGGGAATACGGCCGCCTGAAGGTATTGGGAGCCACGCCGAAGCAGCTCAGGCGGGTGGTCAAGCGGGAGCGGCGCTTCCTGACCGCAATTGCCATCCCTCTGGGGCTGCTCTGCGCCGCGGTCATCGCGCTGATTGCCGTACCCGGCTACTGGTCCTGGGGGGACAATATCCGGTCTGCTGTGGCGGTGTCCCTGCTGGCCTATGGGACCGTCCTGATTGCCACCAGGAAACCCATGGCGATGGCGGGGAAGGTGTCCGCCATAGAGGCGATTCGCGCCACCGCCTATGCTCAGCAGCAGAGCCGCGGCGTCTCCAGACAGCTCCACCGCCGCCTGACCATGCCCCGCCTGGCCCTGATGAACTTCTCCCGGAACCGGAAAAAGGCGTTTGTCACCGCCCTCTCCCTGAGCCTGACCGGCATCCTGCTGCTCTGCGTTTCCGCCTACGCAAGCTCGGTGGACGTCAGGGAAATGGCCCAGTCCCAGTTTGGGGACCGGAGCCAGTACCTGCTGCAATATGAGGATTTCGCGGGCCGGGAATTTGTGGAGATGCAGAAGGAGAACCCCCTGGGCCAGGCCCTGCGGGAGGAGCTGGCCGCCCTGCCCGGTGTGGATTATGTCACTGCCTACAGTCTGGCCTGCGTGGAGATCCCAGACATCAGCGCCATCCCGGGCAACCGGGCGCATGAGCCGTTTGTTGTCAGAGGTATTTCCCGGGAGGATATGGAGGAGATGTACGCGCCCGACAGGGTTCTGGATGGGACTGCTGACTACCGGCAGCTTTTGACTGGAAACGGCATCCTGGTCTGCCCCGCGGGCAGCGCGCTGAAGGAGATCTATCGGACCGGCTACCAGGTGGGGGATACCGTTACTGTCTCCTGCTACAACGGGCAGACAAAAACCTATACGGTGATGGGCATCGTTCCGGATGTCCAGATTGGCAGCTCGTCCCACTTCTTCATTTTGCCTGAAGAAGAGCTGTCTGCCCTTTATCCGGAAATTTCAGATTTTACCGGCTATGTCAATCTCCACACGAAGCAGGACAGCGACCAGCTGCGGCGGACGGTGTTTGGCGCTGTTTCCGATCAGCGGGTGGCGATTTCCGGACTGGACGATCTGACTTCCGAATTGGAGCGCAACTTACAGGGGGAGCTGACCCGGGACTACGGCATTCTAATCTTTATCTTTGTGTTCTCCCTGATTAATCTTGCCAACACACTCATTACCAACCTGCTCACCCGCCAGCAGGAGTTTGGTGTGTTCCAGTCCGTGGGCATGAGCGACCGGCAGCTAAGCAACATGTTGTCCTTCGAGTGCCTGTACTATGTGGGGATTACGCTGCTGGTCACTTTGACGCTGGGGACGGTGTGCAGCTTGGCCGTGTGCCGAGTGTTCGACCGGATCGGGATGTTCGGGACGCTCACCTATCACTTCCCGGTGTTCCAGGTGCTGCTGTTTGCCGCCGCGCTGTTTCTGGTACAGGGGGTATTCTCGGTCTGCGCGGTTCGCTATACCGGAAGGCTGTCTCTGGTGGAGCGGATCAAGGCGGCAGATTAAAGGGAGGAGACGATATGACTTGGCCCTTTGAGAACTATAGCAGCACGGACATCCGCAAGTTGCCAAATCCTTCGCAGGACATTCGATGAAACGTCTCTCCCCGCGGTCCGTCCGCAACGGACACAGAGGCAGGGAAAGCGGCCAAGGTCTCCCCCTATCTCTCGTCCCGCCCCATCGGGTTCTCCGGAATAGTCAGGGTGCAGCGGCAGCAGAGCTGATCCAGATCCTCGTCAGGCTCCGACACCAGTTCCAGATCCCCGCATTCGCAGACCAGGCCGGCCGCGCCGGCAGGGACGCATACACCCCCAACCGGTGAAGCGGAAGGCCGTCCGGTCAGCGGTTTGTCCGTGGTTTTATCCACAGATTTTTTCTATTATACGCTATTGTCCGCTTTTTCCAGTGGGGGCGGTCCTCCAGAGAGCTCAATGTCCCATCGTACCGCTTGCGCCAGCGGTAGGTATACGTATGGTAGCGGATGGCCGCCTTTGTCACACCGTGTTTCTCTGCATACAAAATCAGGGATTGCCTATACCGGGCTGTTTGTGTTATCTTATCCATAGTAAACAGGGGTCGCCTGCCTCTCGGTTTCGTCTCAGCAACTTTACCGTATCACAGATTCACCCGATTCGCACCCGTTTTCCTTCCTTGTAATATGTCATTGTATCACCTACACCCAACAGTACGCCATACTGCCACATCCCCATTGACATTCCTCCAATCTTTGCTATACTATAAAAAGGGAATAAAAAAACTCTCTGACAAAAGGATGATAACCATGATCGGTGCAGTCTCTTTCGCCTCTCAGACATATAGCAATCCCTATGCGCTGCGGACTTACGCCGCCCCCACCGGGAAGGCTCTGGTTCCTGTGGAACCGGTGCAGCCGGCGAAGGCCGTTCAGGCGCCCGTTGCCGGCGTCAGAAGTCCGTGGTCCGCTGCGGCGCTCTACCCCCATAGTCAGAGCGCCCAGGCTTCCTACGGGTTTCCCACCCTGCGGGAGGGGGCCGATCCGGCGGAGATGGCTATCCGGGGTCGTATCCGGACTCTTACCGGAGAGGAGTTCCGGGAGCTGGTGGATATGGGGCGGGATAGCCGCCTGTCCATGGCCGGGAAGCTGACCGGGGAGGGGGAAAAGAGAGCCCTTCAGGCCGGCGAGGACGTGGAGGAGGCCCTCCGGAACGGTGAGGAGAAACCCCAGTCCGCCCAGGAGGTGATGGAGGAAGCCGAGTGCCAGACCTGTAAGAACCGCAAGTATCAGGATGGCTCTGACGACCCCGGCGTGTCCTTCAAAAGCCCCACCAACATCGCTCCGGATCAGGCGGCTTCCGCTGTACGGGGACACGAGATGGAGCATGTGGTTCGGGAGCAGGCCAAGGCGGAGCGGGAGGACCGGAGGGTGGTTCAGCAGTCGGTGACGCTGCACACGGATATCTGTCCCGAGTGCGGCGATGTGTATATCTCCGGGGGCACTACCCGCACCACCACCAAGGCGAATCCGCAGCCGGAGCAGGAGGAGATGACGAAGCAGAAGGTTCGCACTCCTTTTGAGGCGGTGGCATAGAGCTAAAAAGTATGGAGAACTCTATTTTTCGGCTGAGAAATTAACCGTGTGTCAAAAGTCCACCGGTCCGGCTTTTTCCCCGGACCGGTGGACTTTTTGCCTGCGGCGGACAATTGGCGGCAAAAGGCTCTTCCCGCCCCGCTGTCCCTGGCACTCTGTTGCGGGAGAGCTGTCGGACACAGACTAACAAATATCAAAGACACCCGGTGACGCTGGAAAGATTCGCTGGCGCTCTTTTTTTACCGCTTCTGGTTGTATTTCCCATGGAAGAATGATATACTATACTCTAATTGATTATTGTCTGCGGGGCCTCTCCCCGTGCAGGAAGGGGTGCGCTATGAAAATTGTGGTGCTGTGCGGCGGCCTTTCCCCGGAGCGGAATGTCTCCCTGGCCTCCGGGAGGGAGATCTGCCGGGCCCTGCGCAGGCGGGGCCATCGGGCTGTACTGGTGGATATGTTTCTGGGGCTGGAGGACTGCCGGAGGCCCCTGAAGGAGATTTTCGACGTCCCAGACGGCTTGATCCGGGAGGGATCCCTGGGGGAGCGGGAGCCGGATCTTGCCGCAGTTCGCGCCCGCCGGCGGGAGGGAGGCCGCAGCCTGTTCGGTCGGGATGTGCTGGCGGTGTGCGCCATGGCGGACATCGTATTTCTGGCGCTCCACGGGGCCTGCGGGGAGGACGGCCGGGTGCAGGCCGCCTTCGACCTTCTGGGCATTCCCTATACCGGGGCGGGATACCTCAGCTCCGCCATGGCTATGGATAAGGCCCAGACCAAGCACGTTATGGGGCGCCTGGGGATCCCGACGCCCTCCTGGCGGGAGATTACATACGCCGCGGCGGAAATTCCGGCTCTGGCGGCGGAGATTCCGCTGCCCTGCGCGGTGAAGTGCGTCAACGGCGGCTCCTCTCTGGGGATGGCTCTGCCGGAGACCAGGGGGGAGCTGGAGGAGGCGCTTCGGGAGCTGCTGCGCTATGGCGGGCACATTGTGGCCGAGGAGAAAATTCGGGGCCGGGATATCACGGTGGGCGTGTTGGGGGATCGGTACCTGCCGGCGGTGGAGATGATTCCCCAGTCCGGCAGCTATTTTGACTATGTGTCCAAGTACCAGGCCGGCGGCGCTGCGGAGCTGTGTCCCGCGCCCATCGCCGGGGAGCAGTGGCGGGAGATGGGGGAGCAGGCGCTGGCGCTTCACCGGGCCCTGGGGCTTACGGTGTACTCCCGGACAGACTTCATCCTAGACATGGC
Source organism: uncultured Clostridia bacterium (assembly GCA_947383645.1). Lineage (GTDB taxonomy): Bacteria > Bacillota > Clostridia > Oscillospirales > Oscillospiraceae > CAJFPI01. Next base: position 11,556 of record CANDEH010000048.1, read on the forward strand.
GGGGAATCCCTGGTGTCTGGAGATCAACACGCTGCCGGGGATGACCGGCGGCAGCCTCCTGCCCAAGGAGGCCGCAGCCGCCGGGCTGAGCTATGAGGATCTGTGCGAGGAGATTGTCCGGCTCTCGTCAGAGGCGAGAAAAGCGGAATTGCAGCGCACACTGCCGTGTGTATAAGAAGCCGTACCGGCAGGCTCGGGTACGGGACGGAGTCTGCCTGAGTAAGTTAGCACGTTTGGGATGGTCCGCCTGTCTGTGGAGGCGAGAAAGGACAGATTATGATAACCATGACCGCACAGGAGATTGCCGCCGCCGTGGGCGGGACGCTCCAGGGAACCGGGACGGCCTCCGCCGTCTCCACCGACAGCCGCAGCATTCAGCCGGGGAGCCTCTTTGTGGCCCTTGCCGGCGAGCGGTTTGACGGTCACAACTATATAGAGGCCGCCCTGAAGTCCGGGGCGGCGGGGTGCCTCTGCGCCCGTCTGCCGGAGAAGCTGCGGGAGGATAAGTTCTATATTCAGGTGCCGGATACCCTGCTGGGATTGAAAAATCTGGCGTCGGTCTACCGGAGCGGGTTCGATCTGCCGGTGGTGCAGATTACCGGCAGCGTGGGGAAGACCACTACCAAGGAGATGACCGCGGCGGTGCTCCGCCGGCGGTACCCCACCCTGGCCACCGCTGGGAACTTCAACAACGCCATCGGCGTGCCCCTGACGCTGCTGAACCTGAGTACCGAGCACCGGGCGGCGGTGGTGGAGAGCGGCATGGACCGCTTCGGGGAGATCCGGTACGCCGGGGAGATGATCCGGCCCGATATCGCCGTGATTACCAACATCGGCGACGTCCATGTGGAGCTGCTGGGCAGCCGGGAGGGGATTCTGAAGGCCAAGTCGGAGATTTTTGAGAATCTGAAAAGCGGTGGGACGGTGATTCTCAACGGGGATGATCCGCTGCTGAACACGCTGGCGCCGCCTTTTCCTACCCTGCGCTGCGGGGTGGGGGAGAACTGTGATGTCCGCATCAGCGAGGTGGAGGACCGGGGGTTTGGCGGCGTGGGGTGCACGGCGACCACGAAAAGGGCGGTCTACCGCCTGGATATTCCCGCCTTTGGCACCCACATGGTCTATGCCGCCGCCATGGCCGCGGTGATCGGGGAGCTGCTGGGGCTCACGGCGGAGGAGATCACCGCCGGTGTGGCGGACTACCGGCCCGCCGGGTCCCGGCTACGGCTGATCCATTTGAGCGACGGCCGGGTGATTCTGGACGACTGCTACAACGCCAACCCCCACGCCATGACCGCTATGCTGAAGGTGCTCTCCAAGGGGGAGAGGACCGTGGCTATCATGGGGGACATGGGGGAGCTGGGGGATCAGGCGGCGCGGATTCACGGCGAGATGGGGGAGCTGGCCCGGACGCTTGGCATCGGCTTTGTCGTCGCCGTGGGGAAGAACGCCCGGTATATGGCCCAGGGGGCGGGACCGGAGATGTCCCGGTGGTACCCCACCGTGGAAGATTTTCTCTCGGACCCACCGGAGGAGGCGTTTCAGCCTGGCACTGTAACGGGTGTAAAGGCCAGTCATTTTATGCACTTTGAGCGCATTGTGGAGGCGCTACAGAACCGATAACGCGCCCGGTCTTGCTGAAAGCGGGACAGGGAATGGATAAAAGGAAACACCAATGGTAGATATTGCGATCAGTAACGTTGTCAAGTCCTTTGAGATTGGCAGCAACATATTGCACGGCCTGACCTTTCAGATTCAGGCCGGGGAGCGGGTGGGGCTTTTAGGGCGCAACGGCGCGGGCAAGACCACCCTCTTCAAGATTCTCACCGGGGAGCTCCGCTGTGACAGCGGGGAGGTGATGATCGCCCGGAACAGGCGGGTGGGGCTCATCTCCCAGATCCCCGTCTATCCGGCGGGATACACCGTGGAGGACGTGCTGCACACCGCCTTCGCCCGGCACCAGTCCCTTTTAGCGGAGATGGATCGGCTCACCGCCGCCATGGCCGCCGGGGACAGCAGCGCCGAGACCCTCCGGCGGTACGGGGAGCTCTCGGCCAAGTTTGAGGGCATCGGCGGTTACGACACGGACACGGCGGTGAACAAGGTGGCCAATGGCCTCTCCATCCCGCCGGAGATGCGGTCTCAGCCCTTCGACAGCCTCTCCGGCGGGGAGAAAACACGGGTGAATCTGGGGCGGCTTATTTTGGAGGATACGGATATCCTCCTGCTGGACGAGCCCACCAACCACCTGGACCTCCACGCCACCGAGTGGCTGGAGGGGTATGTGAGCCGGTTTAAGGGCACCGTGGTGGCCATCAGCCACGACCGGTACTTTCTGGACCGGACGGTGACCCGGGTCATCGAGATTCTGGACGGCAAGGCGGAGTTCTATCCGGGGAACTACAGCTTCTACGCCGTGGAGAAGGAGCGCCGCTATTTGGAGCGGATGCGCCAGTACGAGAAGGCGGAGGCCCAGATCGCCCACCTGGAGAAGTCGGCGGAGCAGCTTCGGCTGTGGGCCTTTCAGGGGATGGACAAGACCTACCGCCGGGCGGTGTCCATGGAGCGCCGGATTGAGCGGATCCGCCAGTCCCAGGTGGGCCGGCCCACCAAGGCCAGGGCCCTCACCGCCCGGTTCGGCGAGGCGGAGTTCTTCGGCGACGAGGTGCTGCACCTCAGAGGGATCGGCAAGTCCTTCGACGGGCGGAAGCTCTTTGACGACGTGTCGCTGCTGGTGGAGGGGGGCGAGCGGATCGCCCTTCTGGGAGACAATGGCACGGGAAAGTCCACGCTGTTGAAGATCCTCATGGACGAGGAGAGCCCCGACGCCGGGCGGGTGAAGTACGGCCCCTCGGTGCGCACCGCCTACCTGCCCCAGATCATCCGGTTTGACGACCCCTCCCGAAGTCTGGTGGACACCATGCTCTACGCCAAGCGGGGGCTCTCCACACAGGGGGCTCGGGACCGGCTGGCCGCCTTTCAGTTTCGGGGGGAGGACGTGTTCAAGCCGGTGTCCGTCCTCTCCGGCGGGGAGCAGAGCCGCTTGAGGCTCTGTATGCTCATGGATGAGGAGATCAACTTCCTCATTCTGGACGAGCCCACCAACCATTTGGACATCGCCAGCCGGGAGTGGATTGAGGAGGCGGTGGAGGCCTATGAGGGGACGCTGCTCTTTGTCAGCCACGACCGGTACTTCATCAACCGCTTCGCCACCCGGGTGTGGGAGCTCTCCGACGGGAAGATTACCGACTATCCGGTGCCCTTTCAGCGGTACCGGGAGATCAAGGAGCAGGAGCGGAGCCAGCAAAAGCCCGCCCCGAAACCCGCGCCGGATAAGCCCAGGGCCGCCGCCAAGGGGAACAAGGCCCAGCAGGCCGCCCGGAAGCAGCTGACCATCTGCCAGCGGGAGATCGAGAAGCTGGAGGAGGCCATTCGGCAGAAGGAGGCGGAGCTGGAGGAGAACGCCTGCGACTATGAGAAGTACAGCGTTCTCTACAGCGAGAAGGAGGCCATGGACGAGGAGCTTTTGTCGCTGATGGAGCGCTGGGAGCAGCTCAGCGAGGAGGCGGGGGAGTGAGGCGGCGCTGGATTGTTCTGGCGGCGCTGTGCGCCCTTCTGGGCGTCCTGATGCGGTACGTGTATACGGCGGTGCGCTTTACCGGGTTCCTCTGCCTCTGCGCCGCGCCGGTGGCGCTGCTGTGGGGATTTCTCGACGCGCGGCGGGAGCGGCGGTGGGCGAAAATTGCCCGATACGTTTTAGCGTTGCTCTTAGCGGCTGGGTTTGGCCTCTTTGCCGTGCTGGAGGTCCAGGTGATCGCCGGGGGGCGCACCGACGATGAGACCCCCGTGGAGGCGGTGGTGATCCTGGGGGCCGGGGTCAACGGTACCCGGCCGTCGCTGAGCTTGCAGGTGCGCCTGGAGGCGGCGCTTCTATACATTGCGGACAGGCCGGACATTCCCATTGTAGTCTCCGGGGCCAGAGGCGGCGGGGAGAGCATCTCCGAGGCGGTTTGCATGGCAGACTGGCTCGTCGATCACGGCGTGGACCCGGGGCGGGTCCACCTGGAGGAGCAGGCCCGGAGTACGGCGGAGAATGTCCGCTATGCCAGGGCGGTGCTGTCGGACCTGGGAATTGATTCCGGCGCGCCGGTGGCGGTGGTCACCGCCGACTACCATTTGTACCGGGCGTCCCTCTACTGGGACGATGCGGGGTTCGTGCCGGTGGCGGCCCACATGCCATCGCGGTTTCTGCCGCTGACTGTCAACTACTACATCCGGGAGGCCTTCGGCGTGGCCCACCTCCTGGTACTGGAATGAAGGAGGGCTGTTATGCCAAGGATTCTCTGCGTATACTACTCCCGCACGGGGAAGACGAAACGGACCATGGAGAAGGTGGCCCAGGCGCTGAACGCCGAGCTCATCGAGATCAGCGACGGGGTGAACCGGAGGGGGGCTGTGGGCTGCCTCCGGTCCTGCCTGGACGCAGTGCGCAAGTCCACCCGGTTTTTAGAGGAGTTCAAGCCCAGCGCGCCGGTGCGCAAGTACGACGCGGTGGTTGTGGGCACCCCCATCTGGGCGGGGCGGTGCAGCAGCATCGTCCGGGAGTTTTTGAAGAAGTACGGCCGGGACTGCCGGCAGATCGCCTACGTGGTCACCCGGGGCATGGAGGAGAACCGGCAGGAGGCGGTGTTCCAGCAGATGGACCTGTACACCGCCCGTCCCCACCTGTGCGCGGTGTCGCTGAAGGCGGACTGCGCCGGGGAGGACTTCTGGCGGGAGGAGTTTTTGCGGGAGTTTGAGACGAAACTTGCCGAGCAAGGAGCGAAACATGCTGTCAAAGCTGAAGGGAATTGAGCAGCGCCTGGACGCAGTGGAGACGCAGCTGGCCGACCCGTCGGTGTACAGCGACCCGGCCCTCCTCAAGAAGCTGCGTTTGGAGCAGAAGGACCTGACGCCTGTGGTGGAGGCCTACCGGGCCTACTGCCGCTCGGAGCGGGCCATGGCGGAGGCGGAGGAGCTTTTAAGCGACCCGGAGCTCCGGGACATGGCCGCCGAGGAGTACGTCTCGGCCCGCGCGGATCGGGAGCGCCTGGAGGGGGAGCTGCGGATTCTCCTCCTCCCCCGGGACCCCAACGACAGCCGGAACGTGATTATGGAGATCCGGGGCGGCGTGGGCGGCGAGGAGGCCATGCTCTTCGCCGCGGACCTGCTGCGGATGTACACCATGTACGCCGAGCGGCGGGGCTGGAAGATTGAGATTGTCAGCGCCAACGAGACGGAGCTGGGGGGCATCAAGGAGGTCAGTCTCCTCATCGAGGGGGAGGGGGCCTGGTCCCGGCTGAAGTTTGAGAGCGGCGCCCACCGGGTCCAGCGGGTGCCGGTGACCGAGAGCAGCGGCCGCATCCAGACCAGCGCCGCCACAGTGGCGGTGCTGCCGGAGGCGGAGGAGGTGGAGTTCACCATCGACCCCAGGGATC
>CANDEH010000049.1 GCA_947383645.1 uncultured Clostridia bacterium
CGTCCAGGTCGCTGGAGAACTGGGTAAAGACCTCCATCTCCCGGTACTGGGCCAGATCCAGACGGATGGATCCGGCGGCGGACTTCATGGCCCTGGTCTGGGCGTCGCCGCCTACGCGGGACACGGAGAGGCCCACGTTCACCGCGGGACGCTGGCCGGCGAAGAACAGCTCGCTCTCTAAGAAGATCTGGCCGTCGGTGATGGAGATGATGTTGGTGGGGATATAGGCGGACACGTCCCCCGCCTGGGTCTCCACGATGGGCAGGGCGGTCATGCTGCCGCCCCCCAGCTCATCGCTGAGGTGGGCGGAGCGCTCCAGGAGCCGGGAGTGGAGGTAGAACACGTCCCCGGGGTACGCCTCCCGGCCGGGGGACCGCTCTAAGAGCAGGCTCAGGGAGCGGTAGGCGATGGCGTGCTTGGAGAGGTCGTCGTAGACGATGAGCACATCCCGGCCCCGGTACATGAAGTACTCCCCCAGAGCGCAGGCGGCGTAGGGGGCGATGTACTGGAGGGCAGCGCTGGCGCTGGCGGGGGCGGTGACGATGGCGGTGTACTCCATGGCCCCCCGGCGGCTCAGGTTCTCACAGAGCTGGGCCACCGAGCTGGTCTTCTGGCCGATGGCCGCGTAGATGCAGACCACGTTCTTGCCCTTCTGGTTCAGGATGGCGTCGATGGCGATGGCGGTTTTGCCCGTCTGGCGGTCGCCGATAATCAGCTCCCGCTGACCCCGGCCGATGGGAAACATGGCGTCGATGGCCAGAAGGCCGGTCTCCAGGGGGGTGTTGACGCTCTGGCGGTCCAGAATGCCGGGGGCCGGGGTCTCGATGGGGCGGAAGGTCTCCGGCTCGATGGGGCCCTTCCCGTCCACGGGGACGCCCAGGGCGTCCACCACCCGGCCCAGAAAGTTTTCGCCCACGGGCATACCGGCGGTCTTCAGGGTGCGGCGGACCATGCCGCCGGCGCTGACCGCCTCGCTGTCGCCGAAGAGGACGCAGCTGAGGCTGTCGGCGCGCAGGTCCTGGACCATGCCCTTGACGCCGGACTGGAACAGGAGGATCTCCCCGTATCTGGCGTGGCGCAGGCCGCTGACCACGGCGATCTCTCCGTCCACGGAGAGGACCTCGCCGATCTCCTCCGGCGCCACCGCCGCCTCCCACTCCTCCACCGCCTGGCGGAGCAGGGGGAGAATGTCGTTCTGCCCCGGCTGGAGGCGGCGCAGGTAGTCCTGAAACTGCCGCACCCGGCCGTCCAGGGTCCAGTCGTACAGGTCGGCCCCCACCTGGAGGCGAAAGCCGTCGGCAATGGCCGGGTCCTCCTCCCACTGGAGGGGGACCTCCCGGCGGTAAGTTTTGACGAGAAAGCCGGTAAAGCGCGCCAGCTGCTCCTCCGTGGGGGCCCGGGCGCTGCGCAGCACGGCGGTGAGACGGCTTCTACTGGCCCGCATGGTCGCCGCCTCCCTCCGACAGGGTCAAAAATGTCTCAAAGGGGTCCGCGTCCGGCTGGGCGGCCAGCTTCCGGGCCGCCTCCGACGCCAGCTCCCGCAGCTCCCGCTGGGCGCTGAGGCGGGTCTGAGCGGCGGCGGCCTCCGCGTCGATCCGGGACTGGGCCACGATCCGCCGGGCCTCCTCCCGGGCCTGGGAGAGCTGCTCCTCCGCCTGGGCGGCGGCCTGCTCCTCGGCCTGGAGGCGGTGGCGGTGGATCTCCTCGGCGGCGGCGGCAAGCTGGTCCTGATACTCCTTTTTCAGCGCCTCCGCCTCGGTACGCTTCCGGGCGGCCTCCTCCTCCAGGGCGCGGTAGTGCGCCTCCCGCCGGTCCATGAAGGCGGCGACGGGCCTGTAGAGGAGGAAGTAGAGGCCACCGGCCAGAATGGCTAAATTCATCCAGTGCAGCAGGATCTGCTGCCAGTCAATATTCAGCGGCATAGTTCCACCTGCCTTACAGTACGAAGATGATGAGGATGACCACCAGCAGCGCGTAGATGATGGCCGTCTCGATAAACACCAGGCCCAGCATCAGCGTGGTGCGGACCTTGCCCTCGGCCTCGGGCTGGCGGGCGATGCTCTCGGTGGACTTGGCGGTGGCGAGACCCATGCCCACCGCGCCGCCGGCGGCGGCGACGCCCACGGCCAGCCCCGCGGCGATGGCCTTCAGTCCCACGGAGCCGTCCTGAGCGGTCTCAACGGTCTCGGCGTCCCCGGGCGCCTCCTCCGGGGCGGCCAGGGCGGGGGCGGCGAGGACCAGGGCCAGCAGCAGCACGGCGGTGAGGCAGAGGATCCTGGAAAGCAGTCGATTCATGGTGGAAGACCTCCTTATTTACATCTGGGCGGCAGGCTTGGCCGCTTTTTTCTTCTGTTTTTCCTTGGGCTCGCCGGGCTCGGAGACCTCCCCGTAGTAGAGGGCGGTGAGCATGGTGAGCACGTAGGTCTGGATCAGGGCGTGGAGCAGGGTGAAGAGCACCCCCACCACCACCGGCAGGACGAAGCTCAGCGAGACGTAGTAGTACACCAGCTCCGTCACCAAAAGGCCGCTGAGCAGGGCGCCGAAGAGGCGGAAGCTCATGGAGATGGGCAGGGAGAACTCCTTCAGCGTCCGCCCGATCCCCCGCACGCCGTTGCCGGCGATGCCGCCGGAGAGGATCACCAGGTAGCTCAGACACCCCAGGGCGATGGCGGCGTTCACGTCGGACAGGGGGGCGGGGAGGGTGATGGGGTGGCCGTGAACCGTCACCGCCTGGAGCCCCAGGAGCTCAAAGAGCGTGCCCACGAAGACGTAGCAGGCGGCGGTGAAGAGGTAGAGGCCCAGAAAGCCGCTGCGGTGGGGGCTGTTGGCCCTGGCCATCCCCCGGAAGAGGCCCACCGCCTCCTCGATGACAAGCTGGAGGCGGCCCGGCACCAGCTGGAAGCGGGGGATGACGAAGATGCGCAGTACCGCCGCGATGGTCAGCAGTACCGCCGTCACCAGGAGGGCGGAGATCAGGCCGGGGTTCACGTTCTTGACCCCCAGAAGGCTGATCTGGCCCGTACCGTGGAGGACGGCGTCCCGCATGGCCTCCTGCACGGTCTCGGCGCGGCCGGGGGATCCGACCAGCAGCGCGGCGACCAGCAGCAGTACCGCCGCCCCCAGACAGAGGGCCAGACCCTTTTTTGGTTTCATCCAGCAATTCCCTCTTTCTCTTTGCAGACTTGGAAGCTGTGTCGGGCAGCGGCGCGCGGCTTTGCGGCGCCAGTCTGTGACTTCGCCCCTTGGCGCAGCTTCTGACCGTAGAAGGTCTTGACAACGCCAGATTATAGCACCGTGCGCGGGAGATGTCCACATAAAAAACGTTAAGAAGCTGTACCAATAGCCTCAGCATTCGTCTTTGCGTCTGAAATCACCGCAGGAATCCCGACGGATTTCAAGGCTTTTTAACGCAGTCCAGACGGAAAATTCGGCGGCGAGACGTGCAGGGGGATTGGGCCTTGTTTAGAAAATGTTTAAGATATCCAGACAGCGGATCTTTTTCCGGCACTCTGCGCTGATTTTCCCTGCCATACACAGAGTATGGCGGCGTCAAACCGCCTTGACTGACGAAAAAATCTCTTGCCGCTGCGCATTCCGTCATTTATCGGACACGGCCTGTTCAGAGGTTCCTTGAATTTGCGTTTTGTGAAAGAATCCGGCGCGGTTGGAGCTGCCGGCGCGGATAACAGGGCGGGCTGACACAAAATATGTCAAAAAATCACCCGCGGATACATTGCAGTTTCACTGTCGATCTGCTATAATACTCCTGCCTTTATGCTATTTTTTGGCTTTTTGATAAAACGCCTCTGTCCGGAGGCGGAAAAAGGGAGAAATGGATATGAACAAAAAGACGGAACACAGGCGCCGGAGCGGCGGCGAAAAGCGGCGGGGGATGGGGATCACCGGGAAGCTGGTCTCCGCCATCGTCGTCAGCGTGGTCATCGCGGTGGCGGCGCTGCTGGCGGTGGTCTACGTCCAGATGTCCCGGGCGCTGCTGGACAAGAGCGAGGAGATGCTCCAGACCACCATGGACAGCACCATCCAGGAGACCAGGGCCTGGATGAACAAAACCCTCACCATGCTGGAGACCCAGCGGGACACCGTGGAGTACGGGGACTTTGATATCCCGGAGCTGACGGCGTACATCAAGCACACGGCGGGGCAGAACGACTCCTATCCCGCCGGGCTCTACGTGGCCCTCACCGACGGGTCCCTCTACCACGCCTCCTTCGTGCCGGGGCCGGACTTCGACGCCCTCTCTAAGAGCTGGTACCAGGACGGCGTCGCCTCCGAGGACTTCATCCTGGGCGACGTGTACTTTGACGAGGACAGTCAGTCCTATGTGGTGGGGGCCTCCGGGGTCCTCAAGTCCCGGAACGGCCGGGTCCGGGGCGTGGCCGCTGCGGACGTGTACTTAGACTCCATCTCCAAGATCGTCAGCGGCGTGCAGATCGAGGACACCGGCGGGGTGTTCCTGGTGGACACCCGGACAGATACCATCATCGGACACCGGGACGCCGACATCACCGGCTCCCAGCTCTCCCAGGCGGGGGGCGGCATGTACGACTACGCCGCCGGACAGATCGGAAGGGGCAGTACGGGGCTCTCCGTCTATGAGGGCACCTACATCCTCATCTCCCAGGTTCCCGGCAGCGACTGGACCGCTGTGGCCTACGTCTCCCGGGGAGAGGTGCTGCGGGAGCTGTGGCAGCTCACCGCCATCATGCTGGCGGTGGCGCTGGTCGCCATCGTCCTCCTGGTGCTGCTGGTGGTGATTCAGGTCCGGCGGATCATCGGCCGGCCGGTGCGGGAGCTCAGCGCCGCCGCCACCCGGATCGCCCAGGGGGAGCTGGAGGAGAGCATCGCCTACCACTCCAAGGACGAGCTGGGGGTGCTGGCTGACGACTTCAACCAGGTGACGCTGCGGCTGCGGGACTATGTGAGCTACATCAACGAGATCTCCGCCGTGCTCCATAACATCGCGGCGGGGGATCTGGCCTTCACCTTGCAGCACAAGTACACCGGGGAGTTTGAGAAGATCAAGATCTCCCTGGTGGAGATCTCCTACGCCCTCAACGGCACCATGAGCCAGATCCGCGCGGCGTCCCGGGATGTGGCCAGCGGCGCGGAGCAGGTCTCCAGCGGGGCCATGACCCTCTCCCAGGGGTCCACGGAGCAGGCGGCGGAGGTGGAGGCCCTGGCCGGCCACATCAGCGCCGTGTCCGAGAGCGTGCAGAACATCGACCGGGGGGCCCAGGAGGCCAACCGGATCACCCAGGAGGTGAAGAGCGGTCTGGTGGAGAGCAACGCCAAGATGGAGAACATGACCGCCGTCATCGAGCGCATCAGCCAGAAGTCCGCCGAGATCCACCGGATTGTGAAGACCATCGAGGATATCGCCTTTCAGACCAATATCCTGGCCCTGAACGCCGCGGTGGAGGCCGCCCGGGCCGGGGCCGCCGGGAAGGGCTTCGCCGTGGTGGCCGACGAGGTGCGGTCCCTGGCCAGCAAGTCCTCCGCCGCCGCCCAGGAGACAACCGTCCTCCTCAGCGAGACGGTGGACTCCATGGACGAGGGCGTGGCCGCCGCCCGGGACACCGCGGCGTCTATGCTCACCGTGGCCGGCCACGCCGACGCCATGAGCCAGCTCATCACCGGCATCGCCGACTACACCAGGCAGCAGGCGAAGAACGCCGAGGAGATCACCCACGGCATCGAGGAGATCTCCAGCGTGGTGCAGAGCAACGTGGCCACCGCCGAGGCCAGCGCCGCCGCCAGCGAGGAGCTGTCCGGCCAGGCGGCCATGCTGCGGGAGCTGGTGGCGCAGTTTAAGCTGAAGGAGTAATTCTTTTCTTGAAAGAAAAGAATCAAAAGAACTCAGCTTGTCAAAAAACCTTCTGGTTTTTTGACAAGCTGGGCAGATTTCGCCCCAAGGGCCGAAATCTGTCGCTGTGCCTGAGCCGCGCGGCGGCGAAGAAATGCCCTTGGGGTACGGCGGGTTGATTTAACGCGAAAGGAACCCCTCTTGGGTTCCTTTCACACTATCCTCCTTACCGCCGGCATACTCTGCCGACTTTTTTGACAGACTGAAGAACTTTCATATCGCTCTTTGGCCAGGCGCAGGTCCGGGTTTTCCGCACGGTGACGGAGCTGCGTAAAGGCCCGTCGGGATTTTTCCCGGCGGGCCTTGCGCGTTTTGGGGTTTTATGGTATGGTAAATAAGGAAGAGAATTTCGCCGCGCTGGCGGCGGTGTGCGGAGGAAGAAGGTATGGTGGAGAGAGTATGTGCGCTGTGCGCCGGCGGGACGCGGGCCCTGCGGCGGGTGGTGTCGCTGGCGGTGTGCGCGGCCATGGTGCTGGCTATGGTCCCGGTGACGGCCCGGGCGGCGACTTCCGGCACGCATGGCACCGATATTACGTGGTCGCTGGACGGCACGGTCCTGACATTCAGCGGTACGGGGGCGATGACGGCCAACCCGATAAGCGGAAACAGCGAGTGGAGGTCGGTGACCTCTGTAAAGATTGAATCGGGGATTACCACCGTCGGACCATACGCGCTTGCCGGGTGCGATAAGCTGGTGAGCGTTGAGATTCCCAGCACCGTTACGCGTATCCTGTACAACGCCTTTGAGAACTGCACCAGCCTGACAAGCGTCACCATCCCAACCGGTGTGACCAGTATTGAGAAGTCCGCGTTCTTCAACTGCGCGGGGCTGACCAGTGTGACAATCCCGGATACGGTTACCTCTATCGGTGTGAATGCTTTTGGCAACTGTACGTCTTTAAAGTCGCTGACGACTTCCGCTACAAAAATCGGCACGAGCGCTTTCAGTGGGTGTACCTTGCTTAAACAGGCGGTACTCAAGGCGCCTTTAGAAGATTGCGGCTCCGACATTTTTGGCAATTGCAGAGATCTGGAAACGGTGGAGCTTGCCGAGGGAACGACAACGATTGGGGAGACTATGTTCTTTGGGTGCGGGAATTTGATGAGCATTCAAATTCCTGATTCAGTGACTACTATAGGCAAGCAGGCATTTGAGTCGGCGTTAGGAAGCGTAACCTTTTCGCCATCGTCAAAATTGACTGCGATTGGAGAAGGTGCGTTTAGAGACTCCGGCATCCGGGAGATCGTGATCCCGGAGACTGTAACGAGTATAGGGGATGGAGCATTTAGCGGTGGCGGAGGCCCTTCGACAGTGCTGAAAACCGTTACGTTCAAGGGGCCTCCTCCCTCATTAGCGAGTGATGTGTTTAATGGTGCTACGGATTTGACGATCCGGTATCCCTATCGTTACGCTTCCGAATGGGACAGTGTGAAGAATCAGGATTACGGTGCGATCAGTCCCACCTGGACCGCCTATAACGAGACGACGGCGATTGTGGGCGGAAACTGCGGGGCTGAGGGCGACGGGAGCAATGTCCAGTGGGAGTATGATCTGACGAGCCATACCCTGAGAATCTTCGGTACCGGGGCGATGGCGGATTATAACCCACACTATGACTCCACAACAAATCCAAATCCGATACCGCTTCCCTGGGATGCGTATACGGGGAGGGAATCGGGACAGGCGATTCAAACCGTTATTGTTGACATAGGGGTGACCCGTATCGGCAATTACGCCTTTGATAACTGCGACGACCTGTCCGGCGTTACCATTGCCAATACTGTGAGAGAGATTGGCGATTATGCGTTCAGCGGCGGGAATGGTCCTGTATTGGAGAGAATCAACCTCCCCGATAGTGTGATAAGCATTGGAAAGGGTGCGTTTGCGTCTACCAACCTCCAGGAGATGGTGATTCCCGCCTCCGTTACATCCATTGGGAAAGATGCGTTTTTGGCCTGCCGGCAGATGGCCTCTATTACGTTTGAGGGCGTCCCTCCCGCAAATATGGCGGCGGACAGCAGCCTCAGCCTTTTTCAGGGCGCAGCCGCTGATTGTTCAGCTCAAAGCAATAAGCTGAAAATCCGATACCCATATCGCTTGGCTTCTGCTTGGGACAGCGTGAAGGGGCAGAGTTATGGCGCAAATAATCCCACTTGGACCGCCTATGGTACGACGGCACTGACTGCCAACGATCTTACTGAGACAGAAGGCGAGTTCAAGGTAATCATCCGTTCTTCTGATATCCCCTTCAAAGATTTTGATGGCTTTAGCGGCTGCTTCGGGGTGGATGATCAGGTCCCGTTTACAGTAGATCACGCAACTTTGTCCGCGGATAAAATGTCTGTGACGGTGACGCTTCAAAAGATAGGAGAATTTGAATCAACACAGGGAACCTTTACCATTGCGTGTCAGACCTCTGCTTTGGCCGCTGAAATTGTCTATAGCAATGGAATCCTTCTTTCAGAATACATTTTACCGGTGAACTATAACCTCGGCAAGGTGTCGGTTACTGCCAATCCCAGTACGGTGGGCGGCGACGGTGGCCAGGTGCAGATTGAGCTGAAAATCGGACTTGATTCACTGCCCTTTAACGCGGTCGAGGCCGCTAAAACAGAGAATTATTTTACCAGTGATCCGAACTACCCGGTGAGAAGCGTGGAGGTCGGCGTGGATAAAACATCCGTCCTGCTGACCATCGACCGTATGGTTTTGGAGGTGGAGGACCGTATTGTCGCCATCACAGTCAGGGGCGACGCCTTTGACTGGGGAGGGGCGGCGGAGCCACTCGATGGCTGGCCGGACGCCAGCACGGAGGTCACCTTCCGAAAGCCTGCTTCAACCTACATAAAGCCTGAGCTGACGGTCAGCCCCGACGCGGTGACCCTCCGCGACAGACAGGCGGAGGTGGCGGTCAGTACGAGCAGCAGTGAGGTCTGCTTCAGCGATATCAGTTTAGAAAATTTTACTGTAACGCCGGCAGATTATAAGATTTCAAAAGTCGAGACCTATAACAATAACCGCTCGGCCATGCTGACCATCACGGACAGGAGCGGATCCGCGAAGAGCGGGGTAGCTGTCATCACCGTTGACAAGGCGGCGCTGGAGTACACAGGGAGCGGCAATGTGTCGCTGAACGGCGGCACGGTATCGGTCCAGATCACTGTGCCGTCGGACCCGCCGGACAATCCGGACCCGCCGGATGTGCCGGATGTGCCTACGAACCCGGATAAGCCCGATGACAGCGGAGGGAGCAGCGGGGGCGGCGACAAGACGGGGAACACCACGCCGTCCACAGATAAGGAGAGGATCCCCCTGCCGGAGGAGATCGCCGTACCGCCCGGGGAGGACCCGCCCTCCCCGGTGCAGGACATCGTGAAGAAGGACAAAATTTACACCGAGTACGTGAAGTGGATTGAGCGTGTGGAGCCGCCGGAGTTTGCCGCGGACCTCTACGACGTGCTGGTCTCCGGGTCGGACGAGACCGATACGCGCTTTGCCGACTGCCTGACGGAGGACAAATACTTCACCATCGACCCCAACGCCGACGGGAAGGAGAGCGCCGATGTGGAGACGGTGGAGGAGGTGGAGTTCGCCCTCTCGGAGCTCTATGGTTCCACCACCGGCGGCCTCTCCAGCGTGATTTTTGAGAACGACGACTTCTTCATCGTAAACGTGACCAAGGGCGACCGGGGGGTGAATTACAATCAGCTCACCTTAGGCGACGTGGTGCAGACCTCCGCCTACAACGGGGTCTTCGTGGTGAGCATCCCCAAGGGGCAGGATTACGACGCGAAGAAGAAGGAGGTTTGCTCCTACATCGCGGCGGTGTTCCAGGCCTTCGACCGGGACCACCCGGAGGTGTTCTGGCTCAGCGGGAAGTGCAAGGTGCGCATCGCCACGGTGGGCGGGCAGGCGTACTTCTTCCTGTCGCTGGCGGACGCCAAGGGGTTCACCATGCGCGCCCCGGACTGGACGGCCCCGGGAGCGGTGGCGAACGGTCTGCGCCGGCGGGAGACGGCGGTGCAGCGGATTCTTGCCACCGTGGGGAGCGCGGGGACCAGCCAGGAGCAGCTGCGGGCTTTGAACCGGTACCTGACGGAGCACAACGAGTACAACACCAGCGCGGATTTGAACGCCATCGGCAACGAGCCCCACGAGTGCCTGGCGGCCTTAGAGGGCCGGGCGGGGAACAGCGGGCCTGTGTGCGACGGGTACGCCCGGGCGTTCAAGGTGGTCTGCGACCGTCTGAGCATCCCCTGCGTGCTGGAGAACGGGTACGCGAAGAGCAGTCCCGGCGGAGGCGGCACCTTCCACATGTGGAACAGCGTGGAGCTTGGGGGGAGCTGGTTCGGCGTGGACGTGACGTGGAACGACCCGGTGGTCCGGGGCGTCAGCGGTGCAAAGAGCGGCCATGAGAACGAGCGGTACTTCCTGGTGGGGGCCAATACGGACATTCTGGGGATGAGCTTCGCCGCGTCCCACCCTGTGACGAACCAGGCGGCGGTGGGGGGCGTGGCCTTCGACAACGGGCCGGCGCTGAGCCCGGTGGCGTTCTCGGCCATGACGCACCAGTCCAGGAACTCCGTGGGGGCCATGGAGTTTCAGGATGTGCCGATCTGGGAGTGGTTTGCCAACTGCGTGGCCTACGCCTGCGAGCGGGGTCTGATGACGGGGGTCAGCGAGGAGCACTTCGCCCCCAACCGGAATCTCTCCCGGGAGATGCTGTGGATGATCCTCTACCGACTGGACGGGAACACGTCCCGGGAGCTGGAGGACACTAGGCGCTGGGCGGTGGCCCAGGAGCTGAGCGACGGCAGCGCGCCTCTGGCGGCGATTACGCGGGAGCAGATGGTGACGACGCTGTACCGGTACTGCAAGCGGAAGGGCTACAGGATTGCGCCGGGCGCGGACCTCTCCCGGTTCCCGGACAGCGGGAGGGTGGAGGAGTACGCGAGGGAGGCCTTCGCCTGGGCGGTGGGCTGCGGGCTGGTGGGCGGTACTGACGAGGGGCTGCTGGCCCCCCAGGGGTACGCCACCAGAGCCCAGATCGCCGCTATCCTCCAGCGCTTTGAGCAGTGCGTGAAATAGGGCCGCTGAGACAGTTTGACCGAAGGGTTCTGATTATGTACCTGGCAGCGGTCCGTAACCGGTCGGCCGCAGGTTTGAGTCCTGCCGATGCAGCGAAAGGATTAAGAAGCTGTACCAATAGCCGAAGTATTCAGATATGCGAGGCAAAATTGTCGATGACAAGGCGAAAAATCGCAGGAATACTTTGTGTATTGCAAGATTTTTCAACACAGTCAGCGGCAATTTTGGCCGCATAGATGTGTGCTGAGGCTATTGGTACAGCTTCTAAGGCGAGGAACAGCGTTTCTCGCCTTAATTTTTTGCCGATGTAGGCTGACAGCTGAATTCACTGCACCGGTTTATATGGTCACGCTGAGATTTGTTGATGTCCGTGGCTGACATCAACGGGTCGGGCTGGCTTTTATCGTAATTTTTCTGATTGGGAGTGTTCGGAATAAGGGGTTCATGATATAATAGCCGCAGGGCGGCCATTATAGTTTGATTTGAGCCATTTTTCTCGCCCCTTGCGGGGCAGCCGAAAAAATTGGCTCATTATACCATTCCAGCTTCGCTTTCATGGCATAATAGCCGCAGAGCGGCTGGTATCAGGCGGATTGGAGCCGCTTTTTCCGCCCGCTTTCGGGGTGAGCGGAGTGAAATATATTTGCGCGAAAATAACAGGAGGATTGAAGAATGAAGGAACTGGAGAGCTTTAGCAGGCTGCCCCTGGGCGTTCTGCCCACCCCCCTCTACAAGCTGGAGAATCTGAGCCGGGAGCTGGGGAAAAATCTCTACATCAAAAGGGACGACATGACCGGCACGGGCCTGGGCGGCAACAAGATCCGCAAGCTGGAATACCTGCTGGCGGACGCCCGGGATAAGGGGGCGGACACGGTTTTGACGGCAGGAGGTCCCCAGTCCAACCACGCGGCCCTCACCGCCGCCTGCGCCGCCCGGCTGGGGATGAGGGCCATCCTGGTGCTGAAAAAGCGCGGGAACCTGACAGGCGGCAATGTCATCCTGGACCACGTCTTCGGCGCGGACGTCCGCTTTGTGGACACGGATTCCTACCGGGACGTCTACGCGGAGATGGAGCGGATCATGGAGGATCTGCGCCGGGAGGGACACGTCCCCTACTTCATCCCCGTGGGCGGGTCGGTGGCCCTCGGGTGTCTGGGCTATGTGGGCTGTGCCCGGGAGATCGCCTCTCAGGCGGAGGCGCTGGGCGTCTCCTTTGACGCCGTCGTCAGCGCCACCGGCTCCGGCGGCACCTACTCCGGCCTGACATTGGGGGCAAAGCTGTTTATGCCGGGGACCCGCTCTATCGGTATCGGCGTGTGCGACGACCCCTTTGAGGAGATTTCCCTCCGACTGATGCGGGAGACCGCCGCCCTGCTGGAGTGTGAGGTTCCAATTGACAGGGAGGATGTCCGCATTTACTACCAGATCGGCCCCGGCTACGCCAAATCCAGCCCCGAGGGCAGGGAGGCGGTGTACCGTCTGGCCCGCGCAGAGGGTATTCTTGTGGATCCGGTTTACACAGGCAAGGCGCTGGCCGGACTGTTTGAGCTGGAGCGCCAGGGGAATGCCGACCTTGCCCATGCGGAAAATATCCTCTTCCTCCACACCGGCGGCGCGGGGGCGCTGTTCGCCGTGGACCTGTAGACGGCTGTCCCCGCCGGGAAACCGCTGGGGCGCAAGGCTTTGGGGAGAGAAACACCGCATTTCAGGCGGCTTCGGAGACGGGGCCGCCTGAAATGCGGCGGAGAATGCCCGGGATTTTGGCAAAATTCCCCCTTGCAATTTCCGGCGGGGCGCGTATAATAGGAGCAGAACAACCGAATATCGTCTTCAGGGCGGGGTGCAAGTCCCCACCGGAGGTTACAGTCCTCGAGCGGCGTGCCGCATGAACCGGTGTGATTCCGGTACCGACAGTTACAGTCTGGATGGAAGAAGACGTAAGGGAAGCGCGCTCCTTTGCGACACCATTGTAAGGCGAATTGGGTGTTGGAAAGGAGATTTTTTATGACAACAGAGGCAAAAACCCTCACCGCCAGCCGCACGGACACCCGCAGGCTGGCCACCATGGCCATGCTGGTGGCCCTGGGCTACATCGTCACCGTGGTGACCCGCTTCCCCCTGATCGCCGCCGCCCCCTACCTGAAGTACGACCCCAAGAGCGTGGTGCTGGTCATCGGCGGCTTCCTCTACGGCCCCCTGGCCGGGGGAGCCATGTGCCTGGCGGCGGCCCTCATTGAGATGTTCACCGTGGGCCAGAGCGGCATCTGGGGCTTCATCATGAACGTGCTGGCCTCGGTGGCCTTCGTCTGCCCGGCGGCCTGGTGCTACCGCCGCCGCCGGACCTTAAAGAGCGCCGTGGCGGGCCTCACCGCCGGTGTGGTGATTCTGACGGTGACGATGCTGGTGTGGAACTACCTCATCACCCCCCTCTACAAGCCCAACATGACCCGGGAGGCGGTGGCGGGGCTGCTGCTGCCGGTGATTCTGCCCTTCAACCTCTTAAAGGGCGGGCTGAACATGGCCCTGACGCTGCTGCTCTACCAGCCGGTGAACAACGGCCTCCGGCGGCTCCACCTGCTGCCCGCCCTCCCCGACGGGGAGGTCCGGCGGAAGATCCACGTGGGAAACGTGCTCTTCGGCGCGGCGCTGCTGGCGGTCTGCCTGTTTGCGGTGCAGGTGATGCTGGGGAAAATCTGAGACGGGATGTCCCGCCTCAGCTTGTCGAAAAACCCTATCGGGTTTTTCGACAAGCTGAGGCAAATTGCGGCCTTCGGCCGCAATTTGTCGCCTGTGCCTGAGCCCGCGCAGCGGCGAGGAAATGCCCTTGGGGTGCGGGCGGGCGATTGCACGCGAAAGGAACCCCTCTTGGGTAGTCCCGGTAACGATGTTACCGGGACTACCAGATTTTGGCCTATGGGCCAAAATCTGTCGCCTGCGGGCGGGTTGATTTGACGCGAAAGGAACCCCTCTTGGGTTCCTTTCACACTATCCTCCTTACCGCCATCCTGCTCTGCCGTCTTTTTTTGACAGACTGGTGCGGGAGGGCGGGAGGGCCCCGGCTTTTTGCTTGCCGCAGGCAGATGTGCATCGCGGCAGCCGTGTGCGACGGCGCCGTCAGAAAATATCCGCAACAATACCGTTAAAATCATAATTTTCCACAAAAAGAAAATACTTGACGGGGGAATCCCGCTGTGTTATAATTTCAGTCTGCGTGGATATGTTCTGCGAATTTTTCTGTGCCCAAATGGAGGAAGTCCCGTGCTGCGTGAGCTGATGTGCCAAGACAAGGTCGTGGGGGTCAAGCAGTCCCGCCGGGCCATCCGGGAGGGGCGCGCGGAGCGGGTGCTCCTGGCCTCCAACGCCGACCCGGCCCTGGTGGAGCCCATCGAGCAGCTCTGCCGGGAGCGGGAGGTCGATGTGGACGGCCGCTTCTCCATGGAGGAGCTGGGCCGGGCCGCCGGCATCCAGGTGGGGGCCGCCGTGGTGGCCCTGCTGCGCCGGGGCGTCTGTCCGGAGACACAGAAAAATTGAATCCTCTGGTTTTTGCGGGATATTTTTCCGTATCCTGTCAAAAATATATGGGAGTGTTTCTCCCAAACACATTTTTTAGAAAGGAGAAAACTATGCCTACTTTTAACCAGTTGGTTCGCAAGGGTAGAGATCAGGCGACCTACAAGTCCAACAGCCCTGCCATGCAGCACGGGCTGAACACCCTGAAGAACAAGGAGACCGACCTGCCTTCTCCCCAGAAGCGCGGCGTGTGCACCGCTGTTCGTACCTCCACCCCCAAGAAGCCCAACTCCGCCCTGCGGAAGATCGCCCGTGTGCGCCTGACCAACGGCTATGAGGTCACCGCCTATATCCCCGGCGTGGGCCACAGCCTCCAGGAGCACAGCGTGGTCATGATCCGCGGCGGCCGTGTCAAGGATCTGCCCGGTGTGCGTTACCACATCATCCGCGGCACCCTGGACACCCAGGGCGTGCAGGGCCGGATGCAGGCCCGCTCCAAGTACGGCGCCAAGCGGCCCAAGAGCAAGTAAGTGGCACCGCGCACCGCTTTGCCGAACAGGTAGACATGGTTTTTTTGCCATACAAGCCTCTTTGGCAGGCAACACGCCGCGTTCATCGCGGAGAGTACCTATGAATTCATAATTCTTAATGAAGGAGGGAAGCAAAGTGCCCAGAAGAGGTAACGTTCCCAAGAGAGAGATCTTACCCGATCCTATGTACAACAGCGTGCTGGTGACAAAGCTGGTCAACAGCATCATGCTGGACGGCAAGAAGGGCGTGGCCCAGAAGGTTGTCTACGGCGCTTTCGACATCGTCAAGGAGAAGACCGGCAACGATCCCCTGGAGGTTTTCACCACCGCCATGGAGAACATCATGCCCAGCCTGGAGGTCAAGGCCCGCCGCGTGGGCGGCGCCACCTATCAGGTGCCTATGGACGTCCGTCCCGCCCGCCGCCAGACCCTGGGTCTCAGGTGGCTCACCAGCTACTCCCGCTCCCGCAGCGAGCGGACCATGGCCGAGCGTCTGGCCGCCGAGATCATGGACGCCGCCAACAACACCGGCTCCGCCGTGAAGAAGCGCGAGGACACCCACAAGATGGCCGAGTCCAACAAGGCGTTCGCGCACTTCAGATGGTGAGTTTCGTTTGAAACCCGCTTCGCTGGGCTTTCAAACGAGGGGTTTCGCTTCGCTCTGCGCCTCGGACTTTGCTCGCGGGCAAAGTCCTGCGACGCTCGCTTCGCGCAGGGTATTTTTCCCGAAAACGCGGTTTCCGGGAAAAATGATTTCAATTTATTTGCGCCTGCGGGCGCAAACTCTGCCGAGGGCTTTTATTCGCGGCTGAGGCCGCGAATTAGGGGTGGAACCTTGATTTTTCGTTAGTTTCTTAGTTCAAGTATAGGAGAAAACGTATGCCGAGAAAGGTATCTCTGGAAAACACAAGAAATATCGGCATCATGGCTCACATTGATGCAGGAAAGACCACCACTACGGAGCGAATCCTGTATTATACCGGCGTCAATTACAAGATCGGTGAGACCCATGACGGTACCGCTACCATGGACTGGATGGAGCAGGAGCAGGAGAGAGGCATCACCATTACCTCCGCCGCTACCACCTGCTTCTGGCGGGACCACCGGATCAATATCATTGACACCCCGGGTCATGTGGACTTTACCGTGGAAGTGGAACGCTCCCTCCGCGTGCTGGACGGCTCTGTCACCGTCATGTGCGCCAAGGGCGGCGTGGAGCCCCAGTCCGAGACTGTGTGGCGCCAGGCGGACCACTACCACGTGCCCCGCATGATTTATGTGAACAAGATGGACATCATGGGCGCGGACTTCTTTAACGTCCTGCGCATGGTTGATGAACGTCTCAAGTGCAACGCAGTGCCCATTCAGCTGCCCATCGGCAAGGAGGCGGATTTCCGCGGCATCATCGACTTGGTGGAGATGAACGCGGACATCTACTACGATGAGCTGGGCAAGGACATGCGTGTGGAAGCCATTCCCGATGACATGATGGAGCTGGCAGAGGAGTACCGCGAGAAGCTCTTGGACGCGGTATCCATGTTCGACGATGAGATCATGGAGATGTATCTGGAGGGGAAGGAGATCCCCACAGATAAGATCCGCAAGGCGATCCGCCAGGCAACAGTGGCTGTGGAGATGATCCCCGTGGTCTGCGGTACGTCCTACCGCAACAAGGGGGTCCAGAAGCTGCTGGACGCTGTCGTTGACTATATGCCTTCTCCCTTGGACATTCCCGCCATCAGCGGCGTCAACCCCAAGACCGACGCGGAGGAGACCCGGGAGGCCTCCGATACCGCCCCCTTCTCCGCCCTGGCCTTCAAGATCGCCACCGACCCCTATGTGGGCCGTCTGAGCTTTATCCGGGTCTACTCCGGCGTGCTCAACACCGGCTCCGCGGTATTAAACTCCACCAAGGGCCAGCGTGAGCGCATCGGCCGCATCCTCCAGATGCACGCCAACCACCGGGAGGACATCGAGA
>CANDEH010000050.1 GCA_947383645.1 uncultured Clostridia bacterium
GTACTTTTCCCGCGTGGGAAAAGTACCTCGCCCCGGGGGGCGAAACTCCCCGTCCCCCCCGCCGCGGGACGCGGCGGATTCCCCCGCGCTGACGCGGCGCGAAAAAAGGTAGGCCAACGCACACCCCGGGGCGCAAAAAATCCCCGCAGGGGGATTTCTCCCTTTACATCCTGTCCTCTTTTGGCTATACTATAAAATGAATTGATGTAACCATTTCACTTCGACAGGAGGACCAACCGATGGCTAACAGCATCACCGTCAATATCTGCGGGGAAGAATACACCTTCACCGCGGAGGAATCCCCCTCCTACATGCAGAAGGTCGCCGCCCTGGTGGATGAAAAAATGTCCGCTATCCTCCAGGCCAGCAAGGTCAACCACGCCGACGCCGCTGTGCTGACGGCGGTCAACATCGCCGATGAGTACTTAAAGGCCCTCGCCGGCAGCGAGAATCTCCGCAGCCAGATCAAGGACTATCTGGATGAGGCCAACCGGGCCAAGGCCGAGGTCTCCGAGCTCAAGCGGGACGTCTTTAAGCTCAAGCGCCAGCTGGAAGAGAAGGCATGATGGAGCTGCTCTCCCCCGCCGGCCACTATGAGGCCGCCGTGGCCGCCGTGCAGTGCGGCGCCGACGCCGTATATATGGGCTTCGGCGATTTCAACGCCCGCAGGGGCGCCAAAAATTTCTCCCCCGAGGATTTTCACCGGGCCCTGGACTACTGCCATCTGCGGGGGGTGCGGGTCTACCTCACGATGAACACCCTCCTCTCCGACCGGGAGCTGCCCCGGGCGCTGGAGAATCTGCGGCTGGCCTGCCGGTGGGGCGTGGACGCGGTGATTGTGCAGGACTGGGGGCTGCTCGCCCTCTGCCGCCGCTCGCTGCCCGACCTGCCCCTCCACGGCAGTACGCAGATGACCATCCACAGCCGCGGCGGCGTCGCCGAGGCCGCCCGCCTGGGTATCCGCTGCGCGGTCCTGGGTCGGGAGCTGAGCAGGGACGACATCGCCTGCCTCTGTCAGGACAGCGATATCGCCATCGAGGTGTTTGGCCACGGGGCGCTGTGCATGTGCTGGTCGGGGCAGTGCGCCATGAGCGCCCTGATCGGGCAGCGCAGCGGCAACCGGGGGCTCTGCGCCCAGCCCTGCCGCCTGCCCTATCGCCTGGACGGCGGGGAAACCGGCTACCCCCTGAGCCTGAAGGACGTCGCCCTCTGCGACTGCCTGTCGGATCTCCAGGAGATGGGCGTGGCCAGTCTGAAGCTGGAGGGGCGGATGAAGCGGCCGGAGTATGTGGCTGTGGTCACGGGGATCTATGCCCGGCTCCTGCGGGAGCGGCGAAAGCCCACCGCCGCGGAGCGGCGGCAGCTGGCCGCGGCCTTCTCCCGGGGCGGGTTTACCCAGGGGTACTACCAGGGAAAAATCGGCCCGGAGATGTTCGGCACCCGGGGGGAAGCCCGGGAGGCGGAGGACCTCTTTGCCGCCGCCAAAGCCGTCTATGAGCGGGAGAACCTGCGCCTGATACCGGTATCCCTGGCCTGCGAAATCCGGGCGGGACAGGAGGTGCGGCTCACCGCCGCCGACGGCGACGGGCACGCCGTCACCGTCACCGGCCCGGCGCCGGAGGCGGCCCGGAACCGGAGCGTCACCGCGGAGGAGGTCTCCGCCCGGCTCAGCAAGACCGGGGGCACCGCCTTCGTCTGTGAATCGGCCGCCGCAGAGGTAGAGGAGGGGCTGGCCCTCAGCGCCAGCGCCCTCAACGGCCTCCGCCGGGAGGCGCTGGATGGTCTGGCCAGCCTCCGCATGGCCCCGCCGGATCGCCGGGAGCTCCCTGTGCCGGATCTGCCGGCGGACAGCTGCTCCGCAAAAGAGATGCGGTTTACGGTCTCTCTGTCCCAGTGGACACAGCTCACCGCGGACCTGCTGGACCTCTCCCCCGCCGTCGTCTACCTGCCCCTGGAGCGAATGGGGGACTTTGACCGGCTGCCCTCGGACCGGGAGCGGTATCCCGACACCGAGTTCTGCGCCGCCCTCCCCCGGATCTGCAAGGACAGCGAGGAGCGGGACCTGCTGCGGCTCCTGGAGACGGCCAGGGAGAAGGGGTGCACCGCCCTCTCCGTGCAGAACATCGGGCAGGTGCGCCTGGGGGAGCGGATGGGGCTGAAGGCCCGGGGGGACTTCGCTCTGAACATCTTCAACAGCTGCGCCTTGGATCAGTGCCGGGAGTGGGGGCTCGCAAGCGCCTGCCTCTCCTTTGAGCTCCGGCGGGAGCAGATACGGGATATCCGCAAGTGCCTCCCCTGCGAGGCCATTGTCTACGGCCGCCTGCCCCTGATGGTGACGGAGCACTGCCTCGTCAGCAACGCGGGCAGGGGCTGCGGCGGGCCCCGGCAGGGCTCGCCTGTGCCCTGCGCCGGCTGCCACACCCTGACAGACCGGCGGGGGGAGAACTTCCCCGTGCTGCCGGTGTTCGGCTGCCGCAGCGAGATTCAAAACGCCAAAACGCTGTACCTGGCCGACAGGCCGGATTTCCGGGACCTGGGCCTCGCCTATGGCCGGCTCCGCTTTACCACCGAGGGGCCGGAGACCTGCGCCGCCATTTTGCGGCAGCACCTGGGCCTGACGGCGGGGGAAGCCCCGTCGGATCTGACCCGGGGCCTATTCTATCGAGGAGTTGACTGAATGATTCGACGCAAGCGCCCGGTCTCCGACCAGGACCAGGGCTATCTGGAGGTGACAAAGGAGTACGTCATCCGCCTGTGGTCGCTCTTCTCCCTGCTGATCGCCGCCCTGCTGGTCTATGCCGGCGTGCTCTACAGCGCCCAGGCGGTTCACGGGGCGGAGTACTATGAGCTGTCCACCCGGCGCATCCCCCTCTCGGAGACCGCGGAGGCCAGCCGGGGGGTGCTCACCGACCGCAACGGCAAGGTGCTGGTGTCCAACCGGGAGGTGTTCAATATCTCCTTCGACAGCGCCAAGCTGCCGGCGGGGGCGGACCAGAACCAGGCCATCCTCCGCCTCATCCACCTCTGCGAGGAGTACGGCGTGGAGTGGGTGGACACCCTGCCCATCACCGCGGACCTCCCCTACGCCTACACCCTCCTGGACGCCGACGCCACCACCCGCAGCCGCTTCGCCGACTTCCTAGTGAGCTGCGAGTGGTCGGACAAGGAGACCATGGAGGACTATATCAACCCCGTCCTGAAGGACGAGGCGCTGAAGGATCTGGGGCTCAGCGACCCCCGGCCCAGCGCCTACACGCTGCTGCGCCTCCTCCGGGACTACTTCGAGATCGACCCCGCCCTCTCCATGGCCGAGGCCCGGAAGGTCATCGGCGTCCGGTACGAGCTGGCGGTGCGGACTATTGTGAACACCTCCGCCTACGTCTTTGCCTCCGATGTGGATGTGGATCTGATCTCCATCCTCTACGACGGCAACTACCAGGGGGCGGTGGTGTCCGCCAGCGCCGTGCGGCAGTACGACACCGACCACGCCGCCCATGTGCTGGGCCACATCGGCGCTCTGGGACCCGGCCAGTACGAGGAGCTGCGGGACCAGGGCTACCGCTACGACGACGTCATCGGCATCGACGGGGCGGAGCAGGCCTTTGAGTCCTACCTCCGGGGGCAGAACGGGGTGCGTCTGATTACCACCGACAGCGCCGGCAAGATCACCAGCGAGCTCTACTCCAAGGAGCCCCAGCCGGGGCACACCGTGGCGCTGACCCTGGACATCGAGTTTCAGGCGGCGGTAGAGGAGATCCTGGGCCGGACGGTGGAGACCATGAACGCCGAGGACAAGAATCCGGAGAACGCCCTGGTCCGGGGCGGGGCCGCCGCCGTGGTGGAGGTGGGCACCGGGGAGATCCTGGCCCTGGCCTCCTATCCCACCTACTCCCTGGCCACCTACAGCTCCGACGCCGCGGCGCTGAATCAGGACACCCGCGCCCCCATGTTCAACCGGGCCATCCGGGGGACCTACGCCCCGGGCTCCACCTTCAAGATGGTCACCGCCGCCGCCGCCCTGGAGAACGGCATCATCTCCCCCACCACCCGGATCCAGACCCGGGGCGTCTACACCTACTACGCCCCCAGCTACACCCCCAAGTGCTGGATCTACAACCAGTACGGCGGCACCCATGGCAGCATCAACGTCTCCCAGGCCCTGCTCCACAGCTGCAACTACTTCTTCTACGACGTGGGAAGGCAGGTGGGCATCGACACTTTAGTGGAGTACGCCCACCACTTCGGCCTGGGCCTCCCCACAGGCATCGAGCTCTCCGGGGAGAAGTCCGGCGTCATGGACGGCCCGGAGTACCGCTCCAGCGTGGGCCGGCTCTACCTGGGCGGCGACACCCTCCAGGTCTCCATCGGCCAGGGGGACAGCCTCTTCACCCCCCTCCAGCTGGCCAACTACGTGGCCACCTTAGTGGGCGGCGGCGACCGCTACGCGGCCCACCTGCTCAAAAGCGTCAAATCCTACGACAACGCCTCCCTGCTCCACCTCCCCGACGACGAGCCTGTAGACCACGTCTCCCTGAGCCCCTCCACCCTGGAGGCCATCAAGTCCGGCATGGGCGAGCTGGTCCGCACGGGCAGCGTCTCCGGCGCCTTCCAGCAGTGCGTGGTCTCCGCCGGGGCCAAGACCGGCTCCGCCCAGGTGGGTCTGGAGCTGGCCAACGGCGTCTTCGTCTGCTTCGCCCCCTTCGACGAGCCGGAGATCGCCGTGGCCGTGGTGGTGGAGAAGGGCGGCAGCGGCGGCGCCCTGGCCCCCACGGCGGTGGAGATCGTCAACGCCTACTTCACCGGCAGCGAGGCCAACCGCTCGATTTTGTCGGAGGGAACGCTGCTGCCGTAATTCTATCAATTAGGAATGAGGAATGAGGAATTGTTGTATTCGCCTGCGGCGAATGAATTTCAAAACGTCCGGCGTTAGCCGGACACCTCCATTCCTAATTCCTAACTCCTAATTCCTAATTCAAAAAAACGAGGTTTTTCGCAATGCCAAACATCATTCTCGCCTCCCAGTCTCCGCGGCGGCAGGAGCTGCTGCGCAGGATCGGCGTGGAGGAGTTTTCTGTCCTTGTGCCACATGCGGAGGAGTCCTGCGCCCCCGGCCTCTCGCCGGAGGAGACCGTGGCCGCCATCAGCCGCGCCAAGGCGCAGGCCGCTGCCGCCCTCTGCGGGGCGGACGATATTCTGATCGCCGCCGACACCATGGTCTTTCTGGACGGGCAGCGGCTGGGAAAGCCCTCGGATGAAGCCGACGCCTTCCGGATGCTCTCCGCCCTCTCCGGGCGGGAGCACGCGGTTTGTACCGGCCTTACCGTGCGCCGGGGGGAGCGGACAGTCAGCGCCGCGGAGCGCACGGCGGTGCGCTTCCGCCCGCTGACCGAGGCGGAAATCCGCGCCTATATCGCCACCGGAGAGCCCACGGACAAGGCCGGAGCCTACGGGATTCAGGACCGGGGCGCTCTGCTGGTGGAGGGAATCGACGGGGACTTCTTTAATGTGATGGGTCTGCCCGTGCTGCGCCTGGCGCGGATACTGCGGACCTTCGGCGTGGACCTTTTGGGGGGAGGAGGGACGGTATGAAGCGGCTCTTTACCAAGTACGGCCTCATTGCCCTGGCCGCCTCCACCACGGTGGCGGTGCTGCTGTGCCTGATTACCTTCTTCTCCAACAATACCCCTCTGCTGACCAGTCTGGCCGGCACCCTCTCCGCCCCCTTCCGCTCTCTGAGCACCAGTATCTCCGACTGGATCGAGAGCAAGCAGCGCTACCGGGACACCTTCGACGCGCTGAAGGAGGAGAACGAACAGCTGAAGCTCCAGATCGCCCAGATGGAGGAGGCGCTGCGGCAGGCGGAGCTGGACAGCGAGGAGAATGAGACCCTCCGGCGGCTGCTGGACCTGCGCCAGCAGCGGCGGGACTACGAGTGGGAGTCCGCCCGGATCATCCAGCGGGATGTGTCCAACTGGTCCTCCACACTGACGCTGAACGCGGGGACCGACTGCGGCGTGGAGACGGGAGACTGCGTGATTACTGAAGCCGGGTTTCTGGTGGGCGTAATCACCAAGACCGGGCCCGGCTGGTCCGCCTGCGCCACAGTGGTGGACACGGATACCTCCATCGGCGCCAAGATCTTCCGCACCGGCGAGGTGGCGGTGGCCCAGGGCGATTTCTCCCTGATGGAGCGGGAGGCCCTGAAGCTGAACTACCTCACCTCCGACGCGGCCCCCCAGGTGGGGGATCTGGTGGTCACCTCCGGGCTGGGGGGCTACTACCCCTCCGGTCTCCCCATCGGCTACGTGGAGGAGGTCAAGACCGACGACAGCGGTCTGGCCCAATACGCCATCCTCCGTCCCGCCGCAGATCTGGGCGCGCTGAAACAGCTGTTTATTATCAAAGACTTTGCCGTGACGGATTGATAAATCCGCCGCACCCCCGGATTTCCGTCGCAAGAACCGCCATGCGTCCGAGGAAGCGCCTCCGCGCCGTCTCTCCGCCGCCCGTATTCCCCGCCCAACCGCCGGGCTCCTTCAGAGATCGGCTGCCCGTCCGGCAGCGGTCTGTCCCCGCTGACGGAGCGCGCCAGACCGGCTCCCCCCTCTTCCGAAACGGATGCGCTCTCCCGCGCTACGTCAGAGACGGCGGCGCAAGCGCCGGCTCTCCCCTCCCCTGTTTTCATCCCCTGTTCCTCTCCACTCTTCACTCTCAAAAAGGGGGTCTCCCTTTGCCCAAACGCTATCTTGTCATCAAATGGGCTGTCTACGCGCTGGCCACAGCAGGGCTGCTGCTGTTCCAGCTGCTGGTGGTCCACCACATCCGGCTCTGGGGTCTGACGCCCTATCTGCCGCCGGTTCTTGTGGGGGCGGCGGCCTCCTTTGAGGGGCGCAGCTCCTCCCCCTTCTTTGCCGCCGCCCTGGGCCTTCTCTGCGACCTCACCACCGCGTCGCCGCCTATGCCCGGCTTTTTCTGCCTGACCTTCACACTCTCGGCGGCGCTGGCGTCCTTTGTGACGGAGGCCCTCTTCTCCCGCGACCTCCCGGGCTGCCTGGTGGCCTCGGCCATATGCTTGGCTCTGACGGGAATCCTGCGCGTACTGGTCCTCTCCGCCGGCGGCCATCCGGCCTTCGCCGCCATGTGCTCCGTAGCCGCCCGCGAGTTTTTAATCTCCCTGCCCCTGCTGCTCGTGGTATACCCGATATTTCGCTGGGTGCACAAGAGGACTACGTTTGACTACTAAAATCAAGTTAGAAAACCGGAGCTAAGAATTAGGAATTAGGAATGAGGAGTTAGGAATTGTTGTATTCGCCTGCGGCGAATGGAATTCAAACATCTCTATTTCTTGAATTTGTTGCTGCTTTGTCCTTCAAATTATTTTGAATGCTCTCATTTTCCCACAGGCAAATGAAATCGTCCGGCGCAAGCCGGACACATTCACTCCTAATTCCTAACTCCTAATTCCTAATTGCCCAAAAAAGGAGGTTCCCCCATGCTTGACCGTACCGTTTTCTTTTCCCGCGACACCGCCTTCAAATCCCCCTTCGGCGCGGTGACGCTGGGGCAGGAGGTCACCTTTACCCTCCGCCCCCGCACCTGGCAGGGATTTACCCGGTGTACTCTACAGGTCTTTGAGGAGTTCTCCGGAACATCCAGGGAGATCGACCTGCCCTCCGCCGGTGTGGAGGGGGATCGGGCCGTGTTCCACGGGGTCTATACCGCTCCCGCGCAGCCGGATCTGGTGTGGTACTCCTTTGCCTTCGACCGCCCCGGCAGTCCCCGCACCCTCCTGGGCCGGGGCGGCTACTCCGGCGACGACGCGCTGGAGTCCTTTCAGCTCACCGTCTACGAGGCCAACCACACCCCGGGCTGGTTTGGCCGGGGCGTCACCTATCAGATCTTCCCCGACCGGTTCTGCCGCACCGCCGTCCCCGACCCCAGCGGCATGGTGGGCGACCGGGTGGTCCATCAGAACTGGAGCGAGCTGATGGAGTACCTCCCCGACGAGGCCGGGGAGATCCGCAACCGGGACTTCTTCGGCGGCAGCCTCCAGGGGGTGATCTCCAAGCTGGACTATCTCTCGGATCTGGGCGTCTCCACCCTCTACTTCTGCCCCATCTTTGAGGCGGCCAGCAACCACCGCTACAACACCGCCGACTACGGGAAGATCGACCCCATGCTGGGCGATGAGGCGGACTTCCGCCAGCTCTGCGAGGAGGCCCACCGGCGGGGGATGCGCGTCATGCTGGACGGCGTCTTCAACCACACCGGCAACGACAGCCGCTACTTCAACGCCAAGGGCTTCTATCCCGACCTCGGCGCGGCCCAGAGCACCGAGAGCCCCTACTACGGCTGGTACAGCTTCCAGCGCTGGCCCGACCAGTACGACTCCTGGTGGGGCATCCACACCCTGCCCGCTGTCAACGAGACCCACCCGGCCTATATCGACTACATCATTAAGAACAAAGACTCCATTGTCCGCCGCTGGCTTCGGGCCGGGGCCGACGCCTGGCGCCTGGACGTGGCCGACGAGCTCCCCGACAGCTTCATCGCCGCCATTCGCGCCGCCATGACAGAGGAAAAGCCGGACAGCTTCCTCATGGGGGAGGTCTGGGAGGACGGCAGCAACAAAATTGCCTACAGCCAGCGCCGCCACTACCTTCTGGGCCGGGAGACCCACGGCCTGATGAACTACCCCTTCCGGGTGGCGGCCATGGCCTTCCTCACCGGCGGCATGGGCCGGGACTTCATGGAGGCCATGGAGAACCTGCGGGAGAACTACCCGCGGGACGCCTACTACAGCGCCATGAACATGCTGGGCACCCACGACAACCCCCGCATCCTCACCATGCTGGGCGCCCGGCCCCAGACGCCGCTGGAGACCCGCACCCAGCGCGCCTACTACCGCATGTCCCCCGAGGAGCGGGAGCGGGGCGTCCGGCTGCTGATGGCCGGGACGATCCTCCTCTACTGCTTCCCCGGGTCCCCCACCATCTTCTACGGCGACGAGGCCGGCATGGAGGGCTTTGAGGACCCCTTCAACCGGGGCACCTTCCCCTGGGACAATATCGACCCGGCGCTGCTGCGCCACTTCCGTATTCTGGGACACCTGCGCAACAGTCTTCCCTGCCTCCAACGGGGGGAGATCCAGTACCTCTACGCCGAGGGGCAGGGGCTGGCCTTCCAGCGGGTGCTGGGCGACGAGATCGTCATCGCCGCGCTGAACTCCGGCGACCGGCCCATTGATATGGTCTTTGACTGGCCCAAGCGGAGCGCGATTGATCCTATTTTTAAGCAGCAGTTTAACAGCAGGTTTGGGAAACTGCATGTGACGGTGCCGCCGCAGGATGGGATTCTTTTGATTTGAAAGGATAGAGGGCGGTTGTTTCACGTGAAACAGCCGTCCTCTGGTTTTTGGGGGTGGAGGGGACGCGCCGCCACGGCGGCGGGGGGCGTCTGCCGCGGCCCGCGGCGGGGACGGGGGACGGGGCGGTTATCCCGCGCCGATGCGGCGCACCTCCATTGGACATATTTATTTTCCCCCCCTTCCAACATCTTGCCGATCTTTCAAAAAACCGCTATACTCCCCTCCAGGAAAAAACAAAAAAGGAGCCTCCGGCAATGAAACTTATCTCATGGAACGTCAACGGCCTTCGGGCCTGCCTGAAAAAAGGCTTTCTGGACTTCTGCGCCCTCTCCAACGCCGATATCTACTGCCTTCAGGAGACCAAGATGACCGCCGATCAGGCGGACTTCGACCTGCCCGGCTACTGCCGCTACTGGAACAGCGCGGACAAGAAAGGCTACTCCGGCACCGCTATCTTTACCAGGACCGAGCCGCTCTCCGTTACCTGCGATTTTGGCGATGACCTCCATCGCCATGAGGGCCGCGTCATCACCGCCGAGTACCCGGACTTCTATGTAGTCTGCTGCTACACGCCCAACAGCCAGGACGGCCTCAAGCGCATCGAGTACCGGATGCTGTGGGAGGACGACCTCCTCCTCTACCTTCAGACCCTGGACAGGACTAAGCCGGTGGTCCTCTGCGGCGATCTGAATGTGGCCCACCGGGAGATCGACCTGAAAAATCCGGGGCCCAACCGGGGCAATCCCGGCTTCTCCGACCAGGAGCGGGAGAAGATGACCGCCCTCCTCTCCGCCGGCTTTGTGGATACCTTCCGCCACCTCTACCCGGACAAAACCGGGGCCTATACCTGGTGGAGCTACCGCTACAACGCCCGGGCCAACAACGCCGGCTGGCGTATCGACTACTTCATCGTCTCGGAGCGCCTGGTCCCCCGGGTCTCCGCCGCGGATATCTACGCCGAGATCCCCGGCAGCGACCACTGCCCTGTGGCTCTGACGCTTCTCTAAGCGGGCTGTCAGAGGCGCAGAGGCGGGGCATCAGCCGGACGGCCCTGCGCCCCGCTTCAGGCCGAAGTGTCTCCCCGAAGAGGACAGAAGCGCCATTCGAAAACTTATGCAGCGGATATCCACATTTTATATGTCATGTATTTCCTATTAAATGTGACAACAATTTTGTTTTTACTTGCATTTAAGGCAGATTTCGGTCGGATAAGTGCTTTTCATGTGGGTTTGGAAAAAATTCATAAAGCATCCGGTACAGAATTGGTTAAAACATATATTTTTGTCGGACTTCCCGAAAAAAAGATTGATTTTTCAAGCAAAACGCAGTATTGTTAGTGGGTAATGGAAAACCGGGACGAGCTGCATATCTGAGATGCCGCCCCTGCCCATGGCCGGAGGGCCGGCCCGCTATAGGGAGACGATCATGACCGATATCCACTCCGCCCAGCCGCCCAAAACAGACTGCTCCTATGTCTATGACTGTCTGCGGACCGACATCCTCTCCGGCCGGATCAAACCCAACGAGCGGCTGGTGGAGAGCCACTATGCCGAGAAGCTGGGCGTCAGCCGCACCCCGGTGCGGGAGGCCCTGCGCCTGCTGCAGCGGGATGGCCTGGTGGACTTCCAGCCCAAGCGGGGGGCCACCGCCCGCCAGCTCCTGCGGGAGAGCGAGGTGGAGGAGATCTTCCGCCTGCGCCGCCTGATCCAGCTGGACTGCGCGCCGGAGACGGTGGCCAACCTCACCGCCGAGGAGCTGCGGCAGATGGGGGCCTGCAACGCCGCCTGCCGGGAGGCTGTAGAGGCCGACGACGCCGACACCTTCTTTCTCCACTACGACCGCTTCAACCTCCTCCTCCTGGAGGGGTGCAAGCTGGAGATGTACATCCGCATGCTCATGCGCCTGGAACACCTGGACCCCATCACCTCGGTGGTAGGCGGCTCGGAGGAGCGTCCCGCCGCCCAGTACCGCCGGATCGCCATCTCCACCTGGGAGGGCCGCCGCCGCTCCCTGGCAGAGCACGAGGCCATTGCCGACGCCCTGCGCCGCCGGGATCTGCCCGCCTATACCGAGGCCCTGCGCCGCCACACGGAGAGCTGCGACATAGCCTGCCGGGAGGGGCTGCGCAAGCTCCGGGGTGAGTGGCAGGAGGTCCCCCCCGAGTGGGAGTAGCGGGGAGCTGTGTCTCCTTGGACAGCATACTGCATACAATTTATCGCGATTAGAAATTGTATCCCCTTCCCTTTGGCAAACACCACTTCTGCGGTAGTGTTTGAATACATGTGATCTGAATAAGGAGGTAAAACATGAAGAAGTTTCTTGCAGTACTTTTGACTCTGGCGATGGTATTGGCCCTGGCTGCCTGCGGCAACAGCGGCAATAACACCGGCAACGGCGGCAATGGCGGCGGCGGCAACGGCGGCGACAGCGACGGCGGCGGCCAGACCAGCAGCGAGCCCATCAAGGTGGGCGTCTTCGCTCCCCTCTCCGGCGCCAACGCGGCCGTGGGCCAGTCCGAGGTGGAGGGCGTGGAGATGGCGGTTGAGGAGATCAACAACGCCGGCGGCATTGCCGGCCGGCCCATCGAGCTGGTCATCGCCGACGACGAGAACGACCCCACCACCGCCGTCTCCGTGGTGAACAAGCTCATCAACTCCGACAATGTGGTGGCCCTGATCGGCTCCGTCAACTCCTCCGTCACTCTGGCGGCTATGGAGGTCACCCAGGACGAGGGCGTGCCCCACATCACCCCCATCTCCTCCGGCGCGGCCATCACCACCAGCGGCTATGAGTACATTGTCCGCGGCCAGGCCAACGACCTGCTCCAGGCCGGCGCGGTGGTGGAGTACGCCATCGCCAAGGGCTACCAGAAGATCGGCCTTATGTACCAGAACGACGACTACGGCGGGGGCGCCCGGGACGTGATCCTGGATGTCATGAAGCAGAACAACATGTCCCTTGCCGCCGACGAGGCCTTTGAGGCCAGCGCCGCCGATGTGACGCCCCAGCTCCAGAACGTGAAGGCCGCCGGCTGCGACTGCCTCATCATGTACACCATGTACGCCCCCGGCGCCACCATCGCCAACCAGGCGGCCCAGCTGGGCATGGGCGATCTGCCCCTGATGGGCGGCGGCGGCCTGACCAACGCCAAGCTCTACGAGCTGGGCGGCGAGAACGTGGTGGGTCTTGTGAACAGCCAGACCTTCCTGGCCGGCGCCGACGCGGTGAACGACTTCTCCGCGGCCTTCATTGAGAACTTCCAGAAGAAGTACAACGACACCGCCGACTCCAACAACGCCATGTCCTATGACTCCACCTACATTCTGGCCGAGGGCCTGAAGTACAGCCTGGAGCAGTACAACGACCTCTCCGGCGACCACATCATGGAGGGCATGAAGGCCATCAAGGACATGCCTCTGGCCACCGGTACCATCACCATCGACGAGACCGGCGACTCCGTCCGCGACAAGATCCTGATGGTGGAGCTCTGCGAGGGCGGCACCTACAAGCTGGCCGACTGAGATACTTTTTCTTAGAAGAAAAAGTATCCAAAAAGAACTTTAATGCGCTCTGTACTCTGCTGTCGGCGGGAGATTTCCGCACGGTAACGGCAGCTTGCTTATGAGGAGGCGCGTTAAGGACTGAACTCCAGCGAGACGGATAGAGATGTAAGAGACAGCGAGACGGGCGGAGCGGGGCCAGGGAGGCCCCGCTCCGCCGCCCCGGCAAATCTCGTCAAACACAAGACCCTGTGTGCGGCGATTGGGAGGAAAAAACGATATGGTATTCTTTTTACAGCAGCTGGTCCAGGGTCTGGCCATCGGCAGCATCTACGGCCTCATCGCCATCGGCTACGTGCTGATCTACAACACCTGGGGCGTGCTGAACTTCGCCCAGGGCGATATGGTGATGGTGGGGGCCTTCACGGTGCTGGTGACCCACTCCATACTGGGCCTGCCCATGCCCCTGGCCATCCCCCTGGCGATTCTCATGTGTGTGGTGATAGGCTTTGTCATTGAGCTGACGGCCTTTCGCCCCCTGCTCAACGCGGAGAACCAGCGCCGGCTCATCGCCACCATCGGCGTGGGCATTTTCCTTCGCAACCTGGTACAGATTCTTTTCGGCGCCGACGCCTTCCCCTTCCCCAGCATCTTCGGGGACAAGACTATGGACGTGGGCGGGCTCAAGATCGTCCCCCAGGACATCTGGAACACCCTGGTGGGCATCCTGCTGGTGGCGCTGCTGATGCTCTTTTTGAAGAAGACCCGCATCGGCAAGGCCATGCGCGCCACCGCCCAGGACCGGGAGGCCGCCCGCCTCATGGGCGTCAACGTCCGCCGGTGCATGTCCGGGACGTTTATCCTGGCCTCGGCCATCGGCGGCTTTGCCGGGATGCTCCTGGCCCCCAAGTACTTTGTCATCGCCTCCCTGGGCACCACCTTCGGCAACAAGGGCTTCGCCGCGGCGCTGTTCGGCGGCATCAGCTCCAACGCCGGCTCCATGGTGGGCGGCGTGGTCCTGGGGATTCTGGAGACCCTGGCCGCGGTCTACGGCTCCTCCATGTGGCAGACGGCTATCGCGTTTGTGATTTTGTTCCTTGTCTTGATCGTGAAGCCCACGGGCCTCATGGGCAAGAAGGACGTGCGGAAGGTTTAAGAGGTGGCGTATGAAGAAAAAAGAGATGACGCTCGCCCAGAAGGTCTACGTCAAGTCCCGCCTGTGGGTGGTGCTGCTGCTGGCGCTGATCTTCCCCTTCACCGGGGCTGACAACTACCTTCTGCACATGGCCAACATCTCCATGATGTTCGCCATTCTCACCATCAGTCTGAATGTACTGTCCGGCTTCACCGGACTGATGTCCGTTGGACATATCGCCTTCTTCGGCATCGGCGCCTACACGGCGGCTATCCTCACCACCAAGGCCGGGATGCCCATCCTGGTGGGCTTTATCGGAGCGGGGGTGGTCTCGGCCCTCTTCAGCCTGCTCCTGGGCCTGCCCACCATGCGTCTTCGGGGGATGTACTTCTCTGTGGCCACCATGGCCTTCGGCGAGATCATCTACCAGCTCATTAAGAACTTAGAGCCCCTCACCGGCGGTACCAAGGGCATCACCAAGATCCCCCCCATCGAGATCTTCGGCATCTCCTTCAAGGGCTACCGCAACTTCTACTACCTGATGCTCCTGGGGCTGGTGGCTATTATCGTCCTCACCCACAACCTGAAGAACTCCCGCCCCGGCCGGGCCATGCTGGCCATCCGGGCCAACGACATCGCCGCCGAGGCCATGGGCGTCAACGTGGTGACCTACAAGCTGGTGGCCTTCATGACCTCCGCCTTCTTCGCAGGCATCGCCGGCGCCTTCTACGCCCACGAGGTCCGCTACATCAGCCCGGAGACCTTCGCCAGCGCGGAGTCCGCCACCCTCCTGGCCATGATGGTGGTGGGCGGCATCGGCTCCATCCCCGGCGCGATTTTAGGCGGCGCGGCCCTGACCATCATGCCGGAGGTGCTGCGCTTCATCGGCGACTACCGCCTGGTGATCTACGGCGCGGCGGTGGTAGCCATCATCATCTTCGCCCCCAAGGGCCTGGGCGGCCTCATCGACCTCATCGACGAGACCCTCAGCGGCCGCCGGGTGAAGGGCAGCAAGCACGCAGACGAGGCGGAAGAGGAGGTGCAGGGATGAGCAAGAACATTCTTGAGACCCAGGGCATCGGCATCCAGTTCGGCGGCTTGAAGGCGGTAAACAACGTGAACTTTACCGCCGGCGAGGGGGAGATCACCGCCCTGATCGGCCCCAACGGCGCGGGCAAGACTACCCTCTTCAACCTGATCGCCGGCTTCTACGCCCCTACCGCCGGGAAGGTGTTCTTCAAGGGCGAGGATATCACCGCCTTAAAACCCTACCAGCGGACGAGGATCGGCCTCGCCCGCACGTTCCAGAACATCAACCTCTTCGCGGACATGTCCGTCATGGACAACGCCCTGGTGGGCCAGCACTGCCGCATGACCTACTACCCCATCAGCGCCATGCTCTCCCTGCCCAACAAGCACCGGCAGGAGAAGGCGTCGCGGAAAGAGGTCATGGAGATGCTGGACTTCATGGGCCTCGCCGACGTGGCGGAGGAGAAGGCGGGGAGCCTCTCCTACGGCAAGCAGAAGAACTTGGAGATCGCCCGTGCCATGGCCACCAAGCCCGAGCTGCTGCTCCTCGACGAACCGGCCAGCGGCCTGAACACCCAGGAGCTGGACCAGCTGAGCCAGCGGGTGCTGGCCATGCGGGACCGGGGCATCTCCGTGGTGCTCATCGAGCACAAGATGGACGTGGTCATGACCATCTCCCACAAGGTGATGGTGCTGAACTTCGGCGAGACTATCGCCTTCGGCCCCCCGGAGGAGGTCAGCGCCGATCCCCACGTCATCGAGGCCTACTTAGGGAAGGAGGACGACGAGGAAGATGCTTGAGCTGAAGAACGTCCACGTGAGTTACGGCAGCATTGAGGTGCTCCACGGCATCGACATACACGTGGAGAAGAACGAGATCGTCACCATCATCGGCGCCAACGGCGCCGGCAAGTCCACCACCCTGAAGGCCATCGCCGGCCTGATCCCCAAGCAGCGGGGCAGCGTCATCACCTACAACGGCCAGGACATCACCCCCCTGGCCGCCGAGGTCATCGTCTCCAGGAAGCTCTCCCTGGTCCCCGAGGGCCGGCGGATCTTCCCGGACATGACGGTGACGGAGAACCTGGAGATGGGGGCCTACCTCCGCTCCAAGGACAAGGCGGGCATCCAGAAGAGCCTCCAGGAAGTCTATGAGCTCTTCCCCCGCCTGGAGGAGCGGAAGAAGCAGATGAGCAAGACCCTCTCCGGCGGCGAGCTGCAAATGCTGGCGGTGGCGAGGGCCCTGATGGCCAAGCCCGACATGATTATGCTGGACGAGCCCTCCACGGGTCTCGCCCCCCTGGTAATCAAGAGCATCTTTGAGATCATCAAGAACGTCCGGGATACCGGCACCACGGTGCTGTTGGTGGAGCAGAATGCCAAGATGGCTCTTGGCATCGCCGACCGGGGCTATGTGCTGAAAAACGGCCGCATCGTCATGGAGGACTCCGGCAGGAATCTTTTGAACAATGACGATGTGCGTAAGGCGTACCTGGGGGAGAAGCAATAATTTTTTCGGGGAGTTTCGCCCCCCGGGGCGAGGTACTTTTCCCACGCGGGAAAAGTACCCA
>CANDEH010000051.1 GCA_947383645.1 uncultured Clostridia bacterium
GGCGGCGGTACTGGCCGTACAGATACCCGATCTCACGGCCGCCCACGCCCATGTCGCCGGCGGGCACGTCGATGTCCGGCCCGATGTAGCGGTACAGCGCCGTCATGAAGCTCTGGCAGAACCGCATGATCTCCGCGTCGCTCTTGCCGGCGGGGTCGAAGTCAGCGCCGCCCTTGCCGCCCCCGATGGGGAGGCCGGTGAGGCTGTTCTTGAAGATCTGCTCAAAGCCCAGGAACTTGATGATGCCGGGATACACGTTGGGCTGGAACCGCAGGCCGCCCTTGTAGGGGCCGATGGCCCCGTTGAACTGGCAGCGGTAGCCGATGTTGGTGTGGTAGTTCCCGTTGTCGTCCATCCACACCACCCGGAACGTGAACATCCGCTCCGGCTCCACCATGCGGTTGAGAAGGTCCGCCTTCTCGTACTCCGGGTGTGCGTCGATCACGGGGGAGATGGAGCTGAATACCTCCTCCACCGTCTGCACGAACTCCGGCTCGTTCCCGTGCTTCTTCCGCACATTCTCAATTACGCTCTGCACATACGCATTCATTTTTCCGCTTTTCCTCCTGTTGTTTCCTTCATTTTTAGTATTGCGCATTCGGGAATTGACTGATTTCTCCACCTGTATTTTAGTTTACCATTTTTCCCGAAATATTCAAGATGTATTTTGTGTATACCAGACGGGTGACTACCAAATAATCGGCCCGCTTTTTGTCAGAAATCACAAAATGGTATCATCAAGCTCCCTCCGCAGCTCCCGAAGGCTCCCGTCTCGGTACAGGATCATTGTATTTGGACGGCGCACACAATACTCCCTTAACGTCAGCCGTCCGCCGCCGCTCTGCCACGCCGCACTGCCGCAGAGGGGGCAGCGCCAGTCTCTGCGGTACCCGAAATACCGGCAGTCATGGCCTGGACAGGCCGCGTTGACCCTTCTGTCCAGCTGGCCCGCTATCCCATTGAAGATTTCTTCCTCCGTCAGCGGCGCCACCACCAGCTGCCTGTCGCGGCAGGAATAGACACTGCCGCAGTAACAGCTCAGCATATCGGTGTCTGCGGACTCCACCGTATAGTCGAAGGGCTGCTGACACCCGCCGCACCGCCCGGTATACACATACAGTACTTTCGCCGCCAGACGCAGTACCGTCCTCTGCTCATGCTCCATATTCGCTGCCTCCCCAAGCCTGCGTTTCCTCCCCGATTATATCACACCCGCCCTGCAATCTCCACTTTTTTGAACGCTGCCGGGGCAAGTCCCGGCTTGACTTTTTGCCGGGACAAGTTATAATAGATGTGTGATACATCCCATTTCTCTGTCTAAAATCCCACATATTACACCAGAAGGAGGCACTTTTATGACCTATACCATGCATGTGGCCGGTCTGGAGCGCCAGCTGCCTCTGTGCAAGGTAGCTGAGAACTTCTACATCGGCGCGTTCATCATCTTCGGCGATGCGGAGCTGACAGTGGCCTGCGCGGAGCACCTGCTCAGGGCCATTCCCGCGGACAGCTACGACTATATGCTCACCGCCGAGGCCAAGAGCATTCCTCTGATCCACGAGATGGCCCGCCAGTCCGGGGCGGAGCGCTACTTCATCGCCCGCAAGGGGCCCAAGGTCTACATGACAGACCCGCTCCACGTGGCGGTGCGCTCCATCACCACCCTGCATCAGCAGGAGCTGTACATCGGCCGGGAGGACGCAGAGTTCATCCGGGGCAAGCGAATTCTGCTGGTGGACGACGTGATCTCCACAGGGGAATCTCTTCACGCCATGGAGGAGCTGGTTCGCCAGGCCGGCGGTACGGTGACCGGCCGGGCGGCCATCCTGGCCGAGGGGGACGCCCTGCGGCGCAGCGATCTTGTGTATCTGGCCCCGCTGCCGGTATTTAATGCGGACGGCAGTGTAAAAGGATAGTGACGGCCCCCGCCCGGGAGAAAATCCCGGGCGGGGGTTTTCTTCCGCGGCGCGGTATTTGCCTTTTCACCCCACCTGTGCTATACTGTTCCCTGACACAATAAAAGAGGAAAGGAGTTCCCTATGCCGAAAGAGAAAAAGACCTCCCACCGCGACGAGGCGGTCCTCTTGCTCAACAGGGGCAAGCGCGGCCTGCTGCGCGTCATCTTCGGGCGTACCGCCATGGTAATTCTGCTGCTGGCGGTGCAGGTTTTCCTGCTCTTTACCGCCTTTTTCCGCATCCTTGGGGACTTCCTGATCCCCTACGTTGCCGCCACCGGCATCATCGGAACCGTAATGGCCGCGGTGATTATCAACGACTGGCGAAAGAGCTCCTCGGCAAAGCTGACATGGATCTTTCTGATCTTCCTTATTCCTGTACTGGCCGCGCCGCTCTACTTCTTTATCAATCTGGACCTGGGGCACCGCCTGGTTCACCACCAGCTCCAGGCGATCTACCAGGAGACCCGTCCGCTTCTCCAGCAGGATCAGGCCGCTCTGGCCGCCCTGCCGGCAGAGAGCCAGGGCCTGGCCCGCTACGCCTGGGAGGCGGGGGGCTTCCCCGTCTGCCAGAACTCCGACGCCTGCTACTACCCGCTGGGAGATGAGGCATTTGAGGCCATGCTGGAGCGGTTGGAGGCGGCGGAGCACTTCATCTTCCTGGAGTATTTCATTATTGAGGAGGGCTATATGTGGGGCCGCATCCTCAGCATCCTGGAGCGGAAAGCCCGGGAGGGCGTGGAGGTCCGCGTTCTCTACGACGGCACCTGTTCGCTGCTGCTGCTGCCCTATAATTACCCCAAAAAGCTGGAGGCCCTGGGGATCCGGTGCAAGGTCTTTGCCCCTCTGCGGGTGCTGGTCTCCACCCACTACAACAACCGTGACCACCGGAAAATTCTGGTCATAGACGGCAGGGTGGCTTTTACCGGCGGCATCAATCTGGCCGACGAGTACATCAACCGCAAGCATCCCTACGGGCACTGGAAGGACAACGCCATTGAGATTACCGGCCAGGCGGTGGCCAGTCTCACGCTGATGTTTTTGCAGATGTGGAGCGTGGAGAGCGCCGCTGCGGAGGACTGCGGGCGCTACCTTGTCACTGTTCCCGTGGAGAAGCCGGGGTTTTTAATGCCCTTTGGCAGCTGTCCCTTCGGCGACGAGCGGGTGGCGGAGATGGTGTATCTGGATATAATCAACCGGGCCAGACGGTATGTGCACATCTTTACGCCCTACCTGATTCTGGACAACCAGCTGGCCACGGCCCTGACCTTCGCAGCCCGCCGGGGGGTGGAGGTGGTGCTGATCCTGCCCCATATCCCGGACAAGAAGACCATCTTCGCCCTGGCGAAGACGTACTACCCCCAGCTGCTGGAGGGAGGGGTGCGGATCTACGAGTATACGCCCGGCTTTGTCCATGCCAAGGTGCTGGTCAGCGACGACCAGCGGGCGGTGGTAGGAACCATCAACTTTGACTACCGCAGTCTGTATCTGCACTTTGAGTGCGGCGTCTATATGGAGAGGACCGGGGCCGTGGAGCAGGTGGAGACGGACATTCAGGACACGCTCCGGAGCTGCCAGCCGGTCACCCTGGCCCAGTGCCGCAGCCGGCGGCTGATCGACAAGCTGATTGGAGCCATACTGCGTCTGTTTGCGCCGCTGCTGTGAGGCGGCGGGGAGGCGGAGCAGGGGGAGTTCTTCCAAGGAGCCGTTTCCCCGCTGTGCTGCCGGCGCATGGCTGTATGGGAGTTGCGTGGAGTCAGGGGGTACCATCTGCGGGGAGCGGGCACATGTATCCCGGGAGGAGGACAGGATGAAGATCAGTCCGTATGTAAGCGGCGCTGTCCGGAAGTTTTCGTATTGGTTTGCGCACGGTACGCTGGGCTACCCTCTTTTGGAGGGAGTCGAGTATGTCGGTGAAATCTTGAAAGAGGAGAGCAGCTTTGCGGAACAGGCATTTGCCATTTTCATGAACAACCTTGTGCTTGATGAGAATGGGAGCGTTCTCAACTATCCTTACTGTGAGCGGCGGGCGGCGCAGTATATTCGGGCCTATTTTGATCCGGAGTATCAAGTGGAACCGCCCTTTGCGTTTTGGGAGATAGAGCTGTACGAGGAGCGCGAAGATTCGCAGCGGAAATAAATGGATCTGTCAGGCGGTGCCTGTGCGCTGCGCGGCAAGCGGCTGGTGATTGAGAAATCACCAGCCGCTTGCTTTTGCATGCGCTGATCTGTACCTTGCCGCCCCGCCGCCGGGGGCGTTTCGCCTGAGGCTTAGGTCTTGTTTGAAAGATGTCAAAACACCCAAACAGCGGATCTTTTTCCGCCATTCTGCGTTGATTTTCCTTGCCATACGCAGAGTGTGGCGGCGTCAAATCGCCTCGGCTGGCGAAAAAATCTCTCGCCGTTGGGCATTCCGCCATTTATCAAACAGGGCTCAGTGTCCCCGGTGTTTTTCCCTCCGCTTCTGCTGCCGAAGGGTGAACAGTCTGTCCGCCTGCGCCTTCTGCTCCGCGCTGCTGCGCTCTTTCCGCTGCGCTTTGCCCTCCTCCCGCTGGAGGCTCAGGGCCTGTTGGGCCTTGGAGCTCTTCGCCGGCTGCCGGAGGCTGCGGGCGATCTCCCGCTGCCGCCGCTTGGGGTTTGCCGTCCGCTCCGGACGGCCCCCGTCGGGGAGAGCGGGGGAGAAGGACAGGCGGTGGAAGTTTTGGAGCAGATACTCCAGAACCTCGCAGTCCTTTGGCTCCGGGCCGAAGACGATGCGGCAGACGCTGTAGTGCCCGTCTGCCCTCCGCTCATAGAGCCCCACCCAGAAGGGGTTCTCAAAGAATACCGTCAGAGATGATTGCGCAATTGCCATAGGTTCGTTCCTCCTTATGTCCTGGTGACACGGAGAACGGACAACCAAGGAGGCAGGTTACTGACGGCGAAAGGGAGGGGGCGGCGCCCTCCGCTCGCCGCGCCCGGACTACCGACCGGGCCGTGTTTTTATCTCCGCAGGGCCAGTATACCGCAAAAGGGCGGCAAGAGCAAGGCACATCCCGCCCGGAATTGCGTCAATAGAAGCAGAAACGGAGACAGGAACCCGATTTTCTACAGAACAGGGAGGAATCCGCTATGAAAAAGTTGACAGCGCTGCTTTTGACGCTCGTCCTTCTGGGCGCTTTCACCGCCTGCCGCCAGACGGGGAAGTCTGGCGCCGTCGCC
The DNA here is from genome assembly GCA_947383645.1 of uncultured Clostridia bacterium. GTDB lineage: Bacteria > Bacillota > Clostridia > Oscillospirales > Oscillospiraceae > CAJFPI01. Next base: position 5,157 of record CANDEH010000051.1, read on the forward strand.
GAGAACGCCAAGCCGGTGATCTACCTCTATCCGGAGGAGGAGATGGATGTTACCGTCCGGCTGGACTTCGACGGCGTCCTCACCGCCTCCTGGCCCGCCTATCCGGAGGAGGGGTGGCAGGTGCGGGCCCTGCCCGACGGCACCCTCTACGACGAAGCGGGGGAGGCGTACAGCTACCTCTTCTGGGAGGGGATAGGCGACACAGAGTACGACTTCTCCCAGGGCTTCTGCGTGGCCGGGGCGGACACCGGGGAATTTCTGCGGGAGACCCTTGCGGAGATGGGGCTGACACCCCGGGAGTACAACGAGTTCATCGTCTACTGGATGCCCAGGATGCAGGGGAACCCCTACAACCTGATCGCCTTCCAGGGCACGCAGATCGCCTCCCAGGCCAGGCTGACCATCGACAGCGCCCCGCTGACCATCGACCCGGTCCCGGACAGCCTGCTGCGGGTATTTATGGCCTGGAGGCCCCTGGAGGAGCCGGTGGAGATCGCGCCCCAGCGCCCTATGCCCTTCCAGCGGGAGGGGTTTGCCGTGGTGGAGTGGGGCGGCGCGGAGGTGCGGTGAGCTCCGTGGGCAGGGGGATGAATCGGGCGCACACTGTGTGCCCCTGCGTGGAATCTCTGTGAAAAAAATGCGCGACCGCCGCGCTTCTTTCGCAAAAAAAGTTGCGATTTTTGGCCGGCCGTGGTATACTCTCCCTGTTAGCCTGCGCCGGGCATGCGCCTTTTTGCCTATTTCGTGCCGGCTAAGGGAGGTTTTATGGGCGTATTGTACTTCTTTGAGTCCATCCGCACCCCGGTGCTGGACCGGATTATGAGCCTGATTACCCACCTGGGGGAGGAGGCCGTCTTTCTGGTGGCGGCGCTGCTGATTTTCTGGTGCGTGGATAAGAACCGGGGCTACTACCTGATGGCGGTGGGGTTCGTGGGCACCATCCTCAACCAGTTTTTGAAGCTGGTGTTCCGCATCCCCCGGCCCTGGGTGCAGGACCCGGATTTCACCATCGTGGAGTCCGCCCGGGGGGCGGCCACGGGCTACAGCTTTCCCAGCGGCCACACCCAGAACGTGGTGGGTACCTTCGCCGCCATCTCCCTCACCACCCGGCACAACTGGATCCGGGCGGCGGCCTGGCTTCCGGTGATTTTAGTGCCTGTCTCCCGGATGTACTTAGGGGTTCACACGCCCCTGGACGTGGGGGTGTCCTTTGTGCTGGCCCTGGTGCTGGTGTTTCTGCTCCGCCCCCTCTTTGCCGACGCGGAGCGGAATCCGGGGCGGCTGTACGTAATTTTGCTGGTCATGGCGGCGGTGGCCGGAGCCTATGTCATCTTTGTGGAGTTCTTCCCCTTCCCGGCGGACATTGACCCGGAGAACTACCGGGAGGGCGTGAAGAACGCCTACTCCCTCCTGGGAGCGGTGTTGGGGGTCAATGTGGCCCACTTTATTGACGACCGCTTTCTCCGCTTCGACACGGCGGCCCCTCTGGGCGGTCAGGCGCTGAAGCTGATTCTGGGCTTTGTTCTGGTGCTGGGGGTGAAGGAGGGGCTGAAGCCCCTGCTGGCCGCCCTGTTCAGCGGGCACCTGGCGGCCAATGGGGTGCGGTACTTCGCGGTGGTGCTGGTGGCCGGATCCCTGTGGCCGGCCTGCTTCCCCCTGTTCTCCCGGGGCCGGCGGCGGTAGGATGTTAAAGGGGACGTTTGGGCTGTCGGATCCGGTCAAAAAAGGTGTTGACGGGGGAGACGGCAGTTGCTATACTATGGAAGGACGCCTCCGGCGGAGGCGCCGAAAACATTTGAGATGAGAGTAGGAGAGCAGATATGGATAAGAAGATGACAGGGATTGTTGCGTATATCACCTGGTTCGGCCTGATTATTGCGCTGGTGGCCGGTGACAAGGAGGGCGCGAAGTTCCACATTAACCAGTCGCTGGCCATCTGGCTGGTGGGCACTGTGGGCGGCTTTATTCCCATCGTGAACATTTTCGTGGCCATCCTGTGCCTGGTCTGCTGGGTGATGGGTCTGATCTACGCCATCCAGGAGGTGGAGAAGGAAGTTCCCCTGATCGGCAAGATCAAGCTGCTGAAGTAAGCGGAGCGTTTCCTGAGAAAAAGAAAAACAGAGAACAGAGGGCGCATCGCCGCAGGCGGTGCGCCCCCATCTGTCAAAGAAACCGGCAGAGCGGGGGGGCGGCAAGTGCAGAAACAGCCTGCCGATCTCGCTCGGCCGACTGTTTTCAAAGTCAATGGAAAGGGACGGTCCTCCACCGGAAGACCGTCCCTTTTGATTTCATTCTCAGACCGCACGGGTCACTTTACCGGAGCGCAGGCACCGGGTACAGACGTACACATGGCGGGGGGTACCGTCGACGATTGCCTTCACGCGCTTGACGTTGGGCTTCCAGGTCCGGTTAGACCGCCGGTGGGAGTGGGAAACCTGAATGCCAAAGGTAACGCCTTTGTCGCAGAACTGACACTTAGCCATCCGTAGCACCTCCTTGCCGGACATACTTTCGTACACTTGATACGAGCCACATCGATTATAATAGCATGGATTTTGTCAAATTGCAAGCAGAATTTTCGGAAATTCTAAAAAAATTTCCAGTCGGCACAGGCAGATCCCGCCTGTGCCTGCTGCGGTTTGCCGGCAGTCTATTTTTTCGCCACCGGCAACCAGACCTGAAAGGCCGTCTCCTCCGACCCCGGCGGCTCCAGGTACACCTCCACGTCCGCCGCCCGGGCCCACTCATACCCGGAGTCCGGCAGCCACTGGGAGACGATCCGCCTCTGGAGGGACTGCATGGCCTCCGGCAGGCGGCCCCGGCCCTGGAACACCGCCCAGGTGCAGGGGGGAATCTCCTCGGCGTACATCCCCGCCGGCGGTTCCTGGGCGCTGGCCACGGCGATATAGTAGTAGTTTTCCTCCTCCCGGTGACAGGTGCTCACACCCAGAATCCCCGCCGGGTCCCCTGAGGACAGCGCCAGCAGCTCCGGCAGCCGGGGACCGGCCTCCGCCCAGCACCGGGGGACGGCGGAAAAGTTCTCCTCCACATCCTTCGACAGGGGGACGCGCAGTCCCACCACACGGAAAGCCGGCCTGGTTACCATCTGATATTCCATCTCAGTATCTCCCTTCACAACTAAATGGAACCGGATGCGGGGATAGGACTTCAGCACGGTCCCCTCCCGCTTTGCCGCGGAGGGAGGCAGGCCGTGGATACTCTGGAAGGCCCGGTTGAAGGCGGTGGGCGACTCGTAGCCATACCGCAGGGCCACGTCGATTACCCGCTCCCCCGAGCGCAGATCTGCGGCGGCCAGGGTCATCCGCCGCCGGCGGATGTACTCGGACAGGGGGACCCCCGCCAGATAGGAGAACATCCGCTGGAAGTGGTACCCCCCGCAGCAGGCGATGCGCCCCAGGGTCTCCGGGGGGACCTCCTCCGTCAAGTGCGCCTCCAGGTAGTCCAGCGCCTCGTTCCACTGACTCAGCCAGTCCATACGCTCCCAGCTCCTTTCCTGTCCCCAGTATACCGCCCCGTCCCCGCGCTGTCCTCGCAGAAGACGGGCAGATGGGGAGAGGTAAAAGGGGACGCAGCGCCGTCCCCCTCAGCCTGTCGGAAAACCGGCAGGTTTTTCGACAGACTGAGGCAAATTGCGGCCGGTGGCCGCAATTTGTCGCCTTCGGGCGGGTGATTTGACGCGAAAGGAACCCCTCTTGGGTTCCTTTCACACTATCCTCCTTACCGCTAACGATGCTCTGCCGTCTTTTTTGACAGTCTGAGGGAACGGCAGCGCCGCCCTCTGCTCCTTGTGTCAGATCCAGCTCCGGTCCACCTCGTGTTTCCGGTCCCGGTTCATCAGCTCGTCCACCACCAGATGCACGGACTTGCCCTCATAGAGCACCTGGTAGGCGGCGGAGCAGATGGGCATCTCCACGCCGGCCTTTCTGGCCAGCTCGCAGGCGCTCTTGGCGGCGTAGTAGCCCTCCACTACCGCGCCTACCTGCTCCATGGCCTCCCGGGCAGAGCACCCCATCCCCACCAGAATGCCCGCCCGGCGGTTCCGGGAGTGCATGGAGGTGCAGGTGACGATCAGATCCCCCATGCCGGAGAGGCCGGCGAAGGTGTCAGACCGCCCCCCCAGGGCCACGCCCAGGCGGGCCATCTCCGTCATGCCCCGGGTCATCATCAGCGCCTTGATGTTGTCCCCCAGGCCGATGCCGTCGGTGACGCCGCAGGAGAGGGCGATGACATTTTTCAGCGCTCCGCCCAGCTCCACGCCCAAAATATCGGTATTGGTGTACACACGGAAGGTGCGGCACATGAACGCCTCCTGAACCAGCTCCGCTGTGGAGAGGTCGGCGCAGGCCGCCACTACGCCGGTGGGCTGGTGGCGCCCGACCTCCTCGGCGTGGGAGGGACCGGAGAGGGCGACTACTCTGCATCTCTTTCCCGTCTCATGGTCGATGATCTGCGTCATCCGCAGCCCGGTGTCCGGCTCGATGCCCTTGGTCACCGAAACCAGCACCGTGCCGTCCCGAAGGTAGGGCGCGGCCAGCCGGGCAGTCTCCCGGACGGCAAAGGAGGGGGTGGCAAACACCACGATCTCGCTCTCCGGCAGGGTTTCCAGTCCGCTGGTGTAGCGGAGCCCCTCCGGCAGGGCCACGCCCTTGAGCCGGGGGCTCTCCTTCCCCTGGCGCAGAGCCAGGGTCATCTCCTCCCGGTGGCTCCACAGCGTCACGTCGTGGCCGTTGCCCACCAGAACCATGGCCAGGGCGGTGCCCCAGGCCCCGCTGCCCAAGACGGTGATCTTCATCTCTGCGCCCTCCTTACGTCTTTTTTTTCAGGTGGAACTTGTTCTCCGTCCCCGTGAGGAGGCGGTGGATGTTCCCCCGGTGCATGTACAGAATCAGCCCCCCGATTACCACCGACAGCGCCACAATGACCGGATCGGCGGCGGCAGTGCCGGGGTGGAAGAGGAAGGTGGCGATGGGGAAGGTGGCCCCCGCCCAGCAGGAGCCCAGGGATACGTATTTGGTCAGCACGGTGAGGACGATGAAGCCTCCCCACACCACCAGGGCCACCCGCCAGTCGATCATAATGGCAATGGTGCCCCCGGAGAGGATGCCCTTGCCCCCCTTGAACTGGAACATGCAGGGGAACATGTGGCCCAGGAGGCAGAACAGACCGCCCCAGTATTTTGCCAGGGCGATGACCACTGCGTCATCCACGGTCATATGGCGGAACAGCGCCACGCTGACCAGGATGGCCACAACGGCCTTGAGCACATCGGTGAGGATCACCGCCAGCGTCAGCGGCCCGCCGAAGGTGCGGTAAAAGTTGGTAAGCCCTGCGTTGCCGCTGCCGTGGGTGCGCACGTCGTCCCGCAGAATGTATTTGGAGACGATCACCGCCCCGTTGAAACAGCCGCAGAAATAGGCGATTACCGCCGCCAGCAGGGCGGGCAGCGCGAAAGCTGCCCCCAGGCTGGCCATCCATTCCATGTCCATGGTTCAGTCCTCCTTGTCGCCTTTTTGCCGGATGGTGATCTTGATGGGCGTCCCCTCCAGCCCGAAGGTGCTGCGGAGCTGGTTCTCCAGGTAGCGCTGGTAGGAGAAGTGGAACAGCCGCGCGTCGTTGCAGAAGAAGATGAAGTGGGGGGGCTTCACCCCCGCCTGGGTCACGTAGTAGATTTTCAGACGCCGGCCCTTGTCCGTGGGGGGCTGGACCCGGGTCTGGGCGTCGGCCAGGACGCTGTTGAGCATCCCGGTGGTGATCCGGGTGGCGGCCTGGTCGTTGACGTAGTTGATGAGCTCGAAGAGCCGGGACACCCGCTGCCCCGTGAGGGCGGAGATGAAGAGGATGGGGGCGTAGGTCATATACCCCAGGTCCCGGCGGATGTCCTGGCGCATCTTGTCCATGGTCTTGCCGTCCTTCTCCACCAGGTCCCACTTGTTCACCACGATAATGCTGGCCTTCCCCGCCTCGTGGGCCATGCCGGCCACCTTGGTGTCCTGCTCGGTGACGCCCTCCTGGGCGTCGATGAGGATGAGGCACACGTCGGAGCGCCCGATGGCCATCTGGGCTCTAAGGACGCTGTAGCGCTCGATGGCCTCGTCCACCTTGGAGCGCTTGCGCATGCCGGCGGTGTCGATGAACACGTACTTGCCCTGCTCGTTCTCGAACCGGGAGTCGATGGCGTCCCGTGTGGTCCCGGCCACGTCGGAGACGATGACCCGCTCCTGGCCCAGAATCCGGTTGGTCAAAGACGACTTGCCCACGTTGGGCTTGCCGATGATGGCCACCTGGATGGCGTCATCCTCCGCGTCCTCGTCGGCGTCGGCGGGGGGGAAGTACTTCACGCACTCGTCCAGCAGGTCCCCGGTGCCGTGGCCGTGGACGGCGGAGACGGCGATGGGGTCGCCCATCCCCAGGTTGTAGAACTCGTAGATCTCCGGGCTCTGGCCCTGGTCCACCTTGTTCACCGCCAGCACCACCGGCTTCCCGCTGCGCAGCAGGAGATTTGCCACCTCCTGATCCGAGGCGGTGACGCCGGTCTTGATGTCGGTGAGGAAGACGATCACGTCGGCGTGGCGGATGGCAATCTCCGCCTGCTCCCGCATGAAGGAGAGAATCTCCCCGTCGGTCCGGGGCTCGATGCCCCCGGTGTCGATCAGGGTGAAGCGGCGGCCATTCCAGTCGCTCTCCCCGTAGATCCGGTCCCGGGTGACGCCGGGGGTGTCCTCTACGATGGACAGCCGCTGGCCCACCAGCTTGTTAAACAGCAGGGACTTCCCCACATTGGGCCGCCCCACAATCGCGATAATCGGCTTTGGCATGTTGACGCTCCTAACATAAGGTATACATACTTTTTCTTGAAAGAAAAAGTATCAAAAAGAACTTTAATGAGGGTTATTCAATAATTCTATCTTCCCGATACTGCTCCGAACAGTCGAACTGCGCCATGAGGTCGATCAAAACTTTGATTTGCTCATCACTCATATTATGGCAGGAGAGCCTTACCATCTGCACAGCGTCGTCTTTGCCGTAGGGGAACACCCAGAAGTGGGTGTCGCTCCAGTATTCCGCTTGGCTCTGGCAGTCGAAGCGGCGGTCCTCTCCGCTCCACTTCCGCTCCTTCTCCCGCCAGCCGGGGAGGGTGCGGAGGGCGGCTAAGATTTTCTCCATGGGCAGGGCTTCCAGGGCCTTCATGGCGCCGCCGGTGCAGTATTTTTCATATACAGCGGCGCTGTCCAGCACCGCGCCGCGCTTTGCACGCCAGAAGGCCAGGTCCGTCTCCCGCACGGGCGGCAGGTCCCCGTGGAGCATCTGATAGGCCGTCTCCTCCAGGGAGTTGTGGCTCCAGTACTCATTGCAGATCAGCCGCAGGTCCTCCGCCTCCCAGTCCCGGTCGGTGAGGCGGTTCATCTCCGCCACGTCCTCCGGCTCCGGCGGGGCGTAGTCGCCGTCGGCGATCCTGTTAATCAGCACCATGACCGCTTGCAGGTTTTTCTCCTCCATCCCGTTACTCCTCCAGGAGCGCGTCCAGCAGGTCGAAGCCGTCCTGTTCCACCACGCGGACCTTTACGCCAAGGGCCGCCTCCACGTCGCTCACGTGGAGGTCATCCAGAAACACATCCCCGCCGTGGCGCAGCATGTTCACCGGCAGGAGCAGCCTTCCCGGCAGCTCCCCCTTGTGGGGCGTCAGCTGGCGGATCAGGTCCCCGGCGGTGACGAGACCCGCCACGTCGATGGTGTGGCCGAAGAAGTCGTTGACGATGGGGTACACCGTCCCCTCCACCTCCGGGTACTTTGCCCGCAGCTCCCCCAGCAGCTCCCGGAGGAAGGGGGCGCAGGACACGCCGGTGGCCAGGGCCGCCCGCCGCGCTCCGGCAGGGGCTTCCGACAGCCTCAGACCGCTGCGGAACTCCTCCATCAGGCTGCGGACCATCCCCACGCCGTTCTCCAGCTGGACGTAGCCCTCGTAGAAGTCCTCCTCCGGCAGGGGAAGCTCCGCCCGCAGGTACAGCTCGTCGGAGCAGAAGAACCGCCGCTCCCCGTGCCTGGCGAGGCACTTTTTGCCGAAGGCCTCCACCATGGCGATGATGGCCCGGGCCTCCTCCTGGGTCACCGGGCGGAGCTTGCTGAGACCCTGGCGGTATTTGGTGAGACCCACGGGGACCACGGAGCAGCTGACAAAGCCCATGTCGTCCATGTCCTCCATGGTCCGCTGGAGCTGGGTACCGTCGTTCCAGCCGGGGCAGACCACGATCTGCCCGTTCATGGCGATGCCGGCCCTCCCGAAGGCGCGCATGGTCTCCAGGCTCCTGGCGGCGTCCCGGTTTCCCAGAAGGGTGCAGCGGAGCTGGGGGTCCGTGGCGTGGACGGAGACGTTGATGGGGCTGATCCGCAGTTCCATGATCCGCGCGATCTCCCGGTCAGAGAGGTTGGTGAGGGTGATATAGTTGCCAATCAGGAAGCTCAGGCGGGCGTCGTCGTCCTTAAAATACAGGGTGGAGCGCAGATTGGGGGCCATCTGGTCCACGAAGCAGAACAGGCAGTGGTTGGAGCAGGGCATGGGATTGTCCATCAGGTAGCTGTCAAAGTTGAGGCCAAGCTCCTCCCCCTCGCCCTTCTTCACCCGGAGGGTGCGGCACGCTCCGCCCTCGCTCTCCAGCACCAGCTCCGGGTTGGGGTCATAGCCGAAGAAGCGGTAGTCCAGCACATCGACGATATCGTGGCCGTTGATTGCAATCAGTTTTTCCCCGCGCCGGACGCCCGCCCGGCGGGCGGGCGAGTGCGGGTCGAGAGAGGTAATGACGGTGCTCATAGGCGCTCCTTTTTACTGATAGAGGGCTTGCGGATTGGTTTTGCGGTGTATATGTGTAGTATAATATGGTATACTCAGGATAGTATACTGAATTTCCCCCTGCTTTTCAAGGGAAAATTCCAAAATCATTCCTGGGTGTGCAACTTGCCTCCGCCTTTCTCCGTCTATAATAGTGAAAGCTTTCTGTTAAGGAGTCCCACTATGGACGACGACGCCATCATTGCCCTCTTCTGGGAGCGCTCCGAGGAGGCCATCCGTCAGACAGCGAAGAAGTACGAACCATACTGCCGCGCGATCATCGGCCGCATTCTCCCCTGTGCCGGGGATGTGGAGGAGTGCCTGAACGACACCTATCTGGGGGCCTGGAACGCCATGCCGCCCCAGCGGCCGGCGGCGCTGAAGCCCCTCCTGGGGCGAATTGCCCGGAACGCGGCGCTGGACCGGTACGACTACTGCCGCGCCAGGAAGCGCAGCGCCGCCTTCGAGACCGTGCTGGACGAGCTGAGCGAGTGCGTGGGCGGCGACGCCACCCAGGCCGGGGTGGACTGCGCCCTTTTGGGGGAGGCCATCGGCAGCTATCTGCGCCGCCTGCCCCCGGTGCAGCGGCAGGTATTCCTGCGGCGGTACTGGTACTGCGACGACATTGCGGAGGTGGCCCTTCGGTACGGATTTACCGCCTCCAAGGTGAAGTCCATGCTCCACCGTACCCGCCGCGGGCTGAGAGAATACTTGATGAAGGAGGGATTCTCCCTGTGAATAAAGAGGAGTTTTTCCGCGCCATCGGGGAGGTGGACGACGCCCAGGTGCTGGAGGCGGAGGGGCCGGCCGGCAAGCGGCGGAGCCTCCTCCCCCGTCTGGCTCCCCTGGCCGCCTGCCTGCTCCTGCTTATTGGCGCCGTGGCGGCCCGGTCCCATCTGTCCCTCCCGGTGCGGCCGTCGGTCCTCCCGGAGAGCCGGGGGCAGACCGGGGACAGCTTTGATTCCGCCGGACAGGAGGAACGGCCGTCCCTCTCCTGCGGCGTTACCATCACCCCCTTTGACCCCGCAGAACGGCGACGGGATGCGGAGGCGCAGAAGGGCGCATCGGAGGATACCGTCTCCTCCGGGAGTTCCATGGACCTGGTCTGGCTCACCCCCGAGGAGCTGCTGGAGCGGGATACCTGGATCTTCCGGGGCACCGTGGAAGATATGTCCTACTACAAAGTGGACGAAATCGGCACTCTGGGCGGCTGCTTCACTGTGGCAGAGGTGCGGGTCACCGATGTCCTCCGGGGGGAGCTCACCGCCGGCGATACCTGTCAGGTTCTTCTGCCGGTGGTGCGGGGGTACATGTCCAACTCCATTGCCGGGGCCTTAGAGGAGGTGGAGGTGGGCAGCGAGGCCATCTTCATGCCCCGCCCCGCCTCCCCGGAGACAGTGGTCAGTGAGAGCGGCCGCAGCTTCTGCTACGCCGACGTGGCCGACGCCTACTTTACCGAGGGCCTGCGCTTTCTCTTCCTCCAGACCGGGGACGGCCTCCGCTTTGAGCGCAGCGCCTACGCGGACATCCGGGACGCGCAGACGCTGGATGAGGTATATGAGTACCTCAGAGGGATGCTCCCCTGAGGCGCAAAGACGGCTGGACGCCATCATTTCAGAGCGTTTGTCCGTATAGCTTGCCTGCATGCGTCCGGGCTTATGGAAACAGGCTGTGGTCTGGATGCTGCATAGAAGACGGATTTTGCGGGGATATTCTCACCGTCGGAAGACAGGGCGGCTTTACCGTGGGACAGGAAAATCCGGGGCAAAGAAATGCGCCGGAAGGTTCTCCTCAATGAAAAACATGCGGTTCCGCTGCTTTGCAAAAAATTTGGAAGAAAGATTTTATAATTTCCAGCCCTAACCTTATGTAACTCGGCAAATGGCGGCAATGCCTTGATTTTCAGGCGTTTCCGCCATTTGCCGTTTGGGAGAGTAATTCGCATATGTCGGCGTTTCCCGGCGTGACTTTGCGCTGAAACGTAGTACGGAAGTAGTAAAAGCGCCTGTACGCTATCTTTCTACTACGCGGCCAGCCGCTCCATCTCCGCCTTTACAGAACAGGCATCCACATGGGTGTAATAGTCCAGCGTCATGGTGATATTAGCGTGGCCCATGATGTACTGCAACGCTTTGGGGTTCATGCCAGCGTTCGCCATCCGGGAACAGAAAGTATGCCGGATGGAGTGCGGGGTGATGTTGGGCAACGGTTCCTTGTGATGCTTGTTGTACTTCTTCACAAGGCCCCTGACCATGTTGTTGTAGTTCATCCCTACCTTGGGCAAGCCCTCCCGGTTCAAGAACAGAAAACCCGTGTAGCCGTCCACCGTGATTGTGGGCTTCTTTCCCCGGTTCTTCAGCACCCGCTTCAACGCCTGATAGACCGGCTCACTCATGGGGATTTCCCGGTAGCCGCTCTTGGTCTTGGGCGTTTCGATGTAGTAGCCGTTCTCACTGTCCCGCAAAAGCTGGTGGTCTACCCGGATCAGCCGGTTCTTAAAGTCAAGGTTCGTGGTCAGCCCGCAGAACTCGGAAATGCGAAGCCCGGTTCC
>CANDEH010000052.1 GCA_947383645.1 uncultured Clostridia bacterium
TTCTCTGCTCTTTTGCGCTGTTTTTCTACCCCTTTTTAACTCTTGATTCGCATTTGAAATACCCCGGTACGATAATTTCATTGGGAACCATCACCGTATATGCGGGGCTGATAATCCCCTGGTAATACGCGTACTCAATCCCGCCCTGAAAGGAGCGCAGACTGATGACAAAATCGCCGGTGCGTACCAGCTTCAGCAGGTGAAGATCCTTCGTCGCCTCAACGGTTCGGCTGCCGTACACCTCTTTTGGGACGACCCCCATATTTTGTGAGGCAACCAGCAGCGGCTCATCCGGATATCCCCGCTCCGCGCGCTCCTGAAAGGCGTACTTGATCTTGCAGAAATCCCAGTGCTCCGGTATGGAGGGAAGCCACAGCTCCTGCGTGGGCCTGTACGATTCGTATGGTCTCATTCTATCCCCTCGATAATCTCCGCTATCAGCCCGTCCGCTTCGTGCTCCAGCGCCTTCAGACTCGCTAAAATTTCGTGCATCTCTCTCAGCTCTGCCGGCCTGTAGAAATACTTGGAAAAATTGATCTCATAGCCGACAAGAATTTTGTCTTCATCCACATAGGCGTCGGGCGTATGGCGCAGCACCTCGTTTCGCATAAACGCCTCAACGCCCCCCTGGTAGGTAAACGGCACATTTTCCGTATCCCGCAGCGCGGCATCCGCTTCGCCGCTGACCGGCTGGGCGGCCGGGTCCTTTTCCGTGATAAACGGCCGGATCTTCTTGAGCACATCCGCTTTCAGCTCTGTGGCCCCGGCGAACGCCGTCCAGTCGTCCAGAGGGGTATCGGCCGGAACCGCCGCCAGAGCCTCCTCCACAGCCCTGCGCTCAGATTCCCTTTTGAAAATACCGGCCGGAATCCTCCGGTGGGGGTATACCCGCAGACGCAGGGGACGCTCCACCGTAACGGACCAGTAGGCAAACTCACGGTTGTCCAGAATCACGCTGACCTCGCTCTGCTCCATCTCCAGGAATATTCGAAGGATCTCTCTGCGAATATCGGGCGATAGCTCGCAGCTCTTCTTCCCCATATTCTTGCGGAGGGGGGATTTCATTGCCGTGGCGTCAATCAGCTGTATTTTTCCTCTGCGCCGCTCCTCCTTCCGGTTGGAGAGAACCCAGATAAACGTCCCAATCCCTGTGTTGTAAAACATATTCTCCGGCAGGGCGATGACGGCCTCCACAAGATCGTTCTCAATGATGTAGCGGCGCGCGTTGCTCTCGCCGCTGCCGGCATCCCCGGTGAAAATGGACGAGCCGTTATGTACCTCGACAATACGGCTGCCAAGGGGCGTGTCCTTTTTCATCTTTGCCACATTGTTCAGCAGGAACAGAAGCTGCCCGTCGCTTGTCCGCGGGATCATGACAAGGGGCTTTCCATCCTCCGGACACACATGAAAGCGCGTGTCCAGTATGCCTCTCCTGCCGCCCATCTTTTCGGAATCGGTTTTCCAGCTTTTCCCATACGGCGGATTGGACAGCATGAAGTCAAACTGACGGGAGGCGTTCCCGTCCATAGAGAGCGTAGAGCCGTATACAATATGTTTGGCCTGGTGGCCGTCGCCCTTGAGCAGCATATCCGCCTTGCAGATCGCGTAGGTCTCCGGCTGGACCTCCTGCCCGAACAGGTGAATGGAGACATTTTTCTGCTGCTCCCGGGCCAGCGCCATCAGCCGGTCCTGGGCGACTGTGAGCATGCCGCCCGTGCCGCAGGCGCCGTCATAGCAGGAGTAGGTGGCGTCCCGGATCTGTTCCGCTATGGGCATAAATATGAGGTCCGCCATCAGCTCCACCACGTCGCGGGGCGTCCAGTGCTCGCCGGCCTCCTCATTGTTCTCCTCGTTGAATCTGCGGACCAGCTCCTCAAAAATCGTACCCATGCTGTGGTTGTCCAGTCCCGGATGCCGCAGTATGGTTTTTTCCTCATCCTTCCAGACGGGATTTGGGCCCAGGTTGATATCCGGGGAGACAAATTTTTCGATAACTGCGCCGAGGATATCCGCCTCTATCATGGTGTCAATCTGGTTGCGGAATTTGAATTTTTCCAAAATCTCCTGCACATTGGGGGAGAACCCGTCCAGATACTCCTCAAAATCGACCTTCAGCGTCTGCCGTTTTGCGCGGCTGGTAAGATCCCGCAGCCGGAACGGGGACACGTTGCAAAACGCCTGTCCCGCGGCGACACAGAGGGCATACCACTGCCCCTCCACATCGGCGTCGTCCAGCGTCCTCTTCATGGCCAGTACGGCGTCTTTGGAGTCCTCAAGGAGGACGTCCAACCGGCGAATCACCGTCATCGGCAGGATGACGTCGCGATATTTGCCCCGCATGTACACATCGCGCAGACAGTCGTCCGCAATGCTCCATATGAAATTTACGATTGCGTTATGTATCTGATTGTCCATAGTGCGGGTTCCTTTCTCTGCGGTATACCGGGGATGTTGATTTGATATGAGCATAGTAAAAATGCAGTCCCGTAAAACGGACTTGCCTCTCAGGCAGGCTTTTATTATATCAATAAATGCCTCAAATCACAAGAGCCCCCGGCAAACGTTGGTCCTCCCCTCTCACGGGGAGGCTGTCGAACACCCGGCAGAGAGGCGCACGGGGGGCTGCGCAGTATAAAAGAGCAAGGCAAACCGCTTTCGTTTGCCTTGCTCTTTGCCTTTTATAGGGACTCTCCCCTGCATACCCCCGATGGGTTACCAGCCCCAGGAGACGTTGGACGAGAAACGCTGTAGCAGCACACACGCCTGGGCGCAGGTCAGCGTGGCCCCGGGGGACAGGGTGGTGGCGGTGGTGCCGTTCATCAGATTGGCGCCGCGGGCCCAGGACATGGCCGTCTGCGCCGCGGGACGGATCTCCTGATAGTCGCTGTAGCCGGTGAGGCTGGCCCGCTGGGCGGTGCCGTAGCCCTTGTGCCGGGCGTAGCTGAACAGCAGCAGGGCCGTCTGCTCCCGGCTCAGGGGTTTGTCGGTGCCGTAGAAGCCGCCCTCGTAGTAGTTGGGCACGATACCGCTGGTGGTGGCCCATACCTGGTGGCCCTCCGCGCCGCCGCCCTCCCGGTTGTACAGGATGGAGAGGAGCATATCGCGGGTCAGCAGCGTCCGGTCGCCCACCGTCTCGCCGGCGGCGGTGTAGATGCGCCCGTTCTGATAGTACCAGCCGGTCATGGGAATCACTGGCTCCGTGGGGACGTAGTACCACCCGCCGCCGCTGTCCCGGCGCTGGTAGGAGATCTCAATCCGCACGTCGCTGTCGGGCATGGTGAAGGTGATCTCGTCGGCGTAGTCCTCCCAGTAGCGGATCAGTCCGCCGGTGCTGAGGTTGACGATCTCCAGCAGGTCCAGCTCGTAGCTGCTCCGGGGATTGAGCTCAATGGTGACCCGCGTCCCCTCCCTGGCCCGCTCGGGACGCACGTCAAAGGTGCCGCCGGTGACCCGGTCGGGGTAGTCGATGCTGTAGTAGTCGCCGCTGGGGGCGGGCGACTGCGCTCTCCAGTGGGCATAGAGGTCCGCGTCCCCGGTAAAGGGCTTGGTGACGTCAACCGCCGTGCCGCCGGCCGCCTCGGTGAACCAACCCAGGAAGGTGTACCCGGCATAGGTGGGGTTCTTGGGGGCCGCGGACAGCTTCCCCTCCGCGTCCGTGGTCAGGGCGGGATTTTCCGGGTCGGCAAGGGCGCCGCCGTTGGGGTGGAGGGTGATGGTATAGGGCGGCTTTTTGGTGTCGTCGGAGGTGTCCTTCTCCCCCCAGCGGGCGTAGAGGCTGGTATCAACCAGGAAGTGGGCCTCCTTCTCGCACTGGGTGTCGTCATCCCTGAACCAGCCCTTGAAGCTGCTGTTCTCGCGCTGGGGATCGTCGGGCCACTGGATGGTTCCATCCGCCGCCGCTTCGCAGGTCTTGTAGACCTCCGCGCCGTCGCTCTCGTCCCAGTAGAACGTGACGGTGCAGGCGGCAGTCTCCCCCTCCCTGGCCCATTTGGCGTAGGCGGTGGTGTCCTTTCTAAACACTCTGTCAACGGTCACCTGGGTGCCGGCCTGGGTGTACCAGCCGGCGAAGGTGTAGCCGGTGCGGGTGGCCTCCGGCGGCTCTGCCGTGAGCTTGCCATCCGCGCCGGTGGTCATGGTGGCCTCCTCACCGCCGGTGGGGAGCACGCCGCCGTTGGCGTTGAAGGTGATGGTGAAGGTCTCCGAAGCCGCCGTCCATTTGGCGTAGAGGGTGGTGTCGCTGGTTACGGTATCCGTATCAAAGTTCCAGGCGGTGGTGCAGCCCTCCTCCTTAAACCAGCCGTCAAAGGTGTAGCCGGCGCGGCTGGGCCGGGCGGGCGCTGTGGTTTTGCCGCCGTCCTCCACCTGGGCGGTGGCGGCTGCGGGCGCACCGTCGTAGTTGAGCGCAAAGGTGACGGTATGCTTTTTCACCTGCGTCCAGTGGGCGTAGACGGTGGCGTCGGCGGAGAAGGAGGTGTCTGCCGTGACGCGATCTCCGCCGTCTCTGGCGGTATACCAGCCGTCGAAGGTGTAGCCGGTCCGGGTGGGCTCGTCGGGCAGTCGGTCGATTTTCCCGCCGGCCCCCGTGGTCTTGGTGGCGTGGGTGTGGGCGGTGTCGCTGTCATTGAGGTCGAAGGTGATGGTAAAGACGGCGGGGGCGGGCTTCTGCGTCCAGTGGGCGTAGAGGGTGAGGGAGGCGTAGAAGAGGGTGTCCTGCGCTACCTTCGTGCCGCCGGTCCTGTCCGTGAACCAGCCGTCAAAGTCGTATCCCTGGCGCTCAGGTGCGGGCAGGGCGCTGACAAGCTTGTGGTCCGCGCCAATGTCTATTTTTTCGGGTGCGGCGGGCGCGCCGTCATAATTGAGGTCAAAGGTGACGGCGTCGCTGTCCGGCGTGCCGTCGGGCTTTTCCCACATGGCGTAGATCGTGGCGGGCCCGGAGAAGACGGTATCAGTTGTGACCGGCATGCCGTCGAAGGTAACCCAGTTCTTGAATGTGTAGCTGCCATGGCTGGGAGCGGCGGGCACGGGGTCCAGCTTGCCGTAGTCATTGGTGGTCAGGACGCTGGCCTGCCCATTGAGGGAGCCGCCCCGGGGGTCGAGGGTGACGGCGTAGTTTTTGGGGATCAGCGTCCACTTGGCATAGAGGGTGGTATCGCCGGTTACGGTGTCCGTGTCAAAGTTCCAGGCGGTGGCGCAGCCCTTCTCCTTAAACCAGCCGCCGAAGGTATAGTCCGTCCGCGTGGGCTTGGCGGGCTCCGCCGCCTTGCCGCCGTGGGCTACTGTCTGCTTCCCAGGGCCGCCGGCAGCCGGAGCGTCGGGGGTGTCGTTGAGGTCAAAGGTGACCGTGTAGGTTTTCCCGGTCCACTTGGCGTAGAGGGTGGTGTCGTCGGTTACCACGTCGGCGTCGAAGTCCCAGGGGGTGGTGCACGCCTCCTCTGTGTACCAGCCGCCGAAGGTATAGCCGTCCCGCGTGGGATCGGTGGGCTTTACCGCCTTTTGATCGGTTTCGACGGTCTGATCTGTGGTGTCCGGGGCCAGCGTACCACCGTTGGCGTCGAAGGTAACCGTGTTCTCCTTCGGCGTCCACTTGGCGTAGAGGGTGATGTCGGCGTCCACCGTGTTGGCGGCAAAAATCCAGGCGGTGGTGCACTCCTTCTCCGTATACCAGCCGTCAAAGGTGTAACCGTCCCGGGAGGGCTTGGCAGGCATTGTCACCTTCTGACCGGTGGGGACAGTCTGAGAATCTGTGCCCGGGGCCAGCGTGCCGCCGTTGGCGTCGAAGGTGACGGTGTTCTGGAGGATATCCCACTGGGCGTAGGGGTTGGTATGATCGCCGAAGATAAAGGTCTCATATTCGTCTTCGCTGACCGGTCTTCCATAGGGCACGCCCAGAAGCCAGCCCTTAAAGACATAGCCGGTGCGCGTGGTGTCCGGCCACTGGTCACGGGAAAGGAGGTTGTTTTCGTCCACCGTCTCGACCTCTTTCCAGTTGAGATCGCCCATATAATCGAAATAGAAGGTGACCTGTACGGGCTCCCAGACGGCGTAGAGAGTGGTATCGGCGGTGAAGACCTCCTCGCGGAGCTTGTCTCCGGCGATATCCGCAGCACTGCCGCCTGCGGTGCGGCCCCAGCCGGCGCAGACATGCCCGCCCCGCCGCAGGTTCGGCGTGCGCGGCAGCGTGCCGTCGGCGTTGGCGGTGATGGTCTCGCTGGCGCTGTCGGCGGTATCGTCGGCCTTGAAGGTAATCGCAAAATTCTTTACGGCGGTGAAAGCCCCGCCAGTGCCCGCCGTCCAGTGAAAGTTCTCCTCAACGCGGAATTTGGGGGCATATTTGGCGTTTGCAAGGGTGATTTTGACGTCGCTGTTGATCTTATCTACGGTGTCCTCGCCGGGCATATAGGTCCGGTCCACCTGGATAAAGCGCTGGTCAGACAGAGGGTCATACTGGACGCCGGGCTTGCGGACGACAATGGATCCGTCCTTCATCGTCAGCTCCCCCTGGTCTATCTGGATACCCACGGCGTCGTGGGCATAGATATCGCCCTTTTCGATGGTCAGAGAACCCGGCTGGAGGTGTTCGATGCCGCAGGCCGCGCCGATCAGGCCGCCGCCGCTGATGGTGATGACGGTCTTTTCACTGCGCTCCGTGTTCAGGGGGTCGCTGTTGCTGACAGCCCGCTCCCCCTTGAGGACGCCGCCTGTCATCACCAGCGAGGCCCCCGTCCCCGTCACCGAGACGGCGGTGCAGTTCCGGTTGGCCAGCACGCAGCCGCTCTCGATGCGGACCGCCGCCTGCTCCCCGCGGGCGGCCACAAGGTCCTCGCTGCCCCTTGTCTGAGTTATCTTGCCGCTTTTCAGGACGAAGGATCCGCCCTCGTCAACATGGATGCCGCTGCCGCCGGAAGGGCTCTGGCAGTCGATGCTGCCGGAGGTGTAGACCTCCTTTGGCGTTACCTTGTCGACCTTGGGCGCCGCTGTTGCCGTGCTGTCCTCAACGGTAAGGGTTCCCTGTATAAAGATATTGGCGGCGGCGGGATATTGGTGGGGATTGAGCGTGAGATTGCAGCCGTTGAGGTCGATAAAGACCTCGCAGCCCGCCAGAATAATCAGATTGGACTGCTGAGAGCTGCTTCTGTCCGAGATGTTGTTCTTTAGCCGGATGTAGGTCGGAACGCCTGCGTCCGCGGTAGCCAGCGCGTCGCGCAGCTTGGCAAAGTCGTCGATCTCCGTATAGACCGGAGCGGTTGGGGTGGGGTCCGCCGGCTCCGCCCACGCGTCTATGGGCAGCATGGTCAGCAGCAGGCACAGTGTCAGCGCCGCCGAGGTCAGTCTCTTCTTCATCATGATTCCCTCCCGAAAGATATCCTGTCTATATCTACTCCCCGCACAGTTCCCTCAGAACCGCTCGCCGTCCTCAGAAAAGCGGTTGGGAAAGGGGGAGATTACGCGCTTGCCGGCCTCGTAGTAGCCCAGGTCCGCCAGCTTCATGTAGGGCGTCAGGTACAGCCCTGCCGCCCCGGCGGTGAACATCATCAGAAACACCCAGCCGATAAAGCTCAGATCCAGCAAAAAGAGCTGCCCCTTCATCCCGTTGGTCTGAATGCCGCTGAGGGCGATGGCCTGGGAGGCGGTGAGCTCCGGGTTCTCCAGCAGGTTATACAGCGCGAAGCGGTAGCGGTAGGCCGCGATGAGGCCGGGGATCCAGAACAGCATGGACCAGAGGAGGATCTTCCCCCACATCAGCACCGTCAGCCAGATCACCCGTCCCGCCATGCCAAAGCCGTCGAAGAGCACGGAGAAGGGCGTCTCCTCCCCCCGGACGATGCCCATGCAGAACAGGGTGAACCCCGCGGAGAGCACCGCGCTCATCAGCCCCACCAGCACCGTGATAAAGAGGGTAGAGCCGTCGCCGTCAGTGATGTAGAGAAACAGAGCGTCGATGCTGTTGAGCAGCAGCAGAATAAGCAGATAGGCGGCGCTGAGCCCCAGCACGGACCTGCGTCCGCCCCGAATAAAATCCCGCGCCGCCGACTTGACAGCGGGCCGGTTGATGATTCCCATAAGAGAATACCTCCTGATGCGATGGCGATATGATAATAATATATGGTATATTGTAGCATAGTTTAGCAGGGAGGGCAAGAGGGGAGTTAGGGGACAGGGGGATATACACAGCGCGGTTTTGGCGGCAGGCAGATTGTTAAAAAGGTGTCAAAATAGCCAAATTTTTTGGGATTCCCTTGTCGAAACTGCTGGACAGATGAGGAAAACGGGTGTATATTGATAGGCGAATCAATCCCGGGGGCAGGCGGCCCCCTTGGCATAGAGAGGTGAAACTATGGCACAGTCTTTTTTCGGCGGGATCCATCCCCACGACAAGAAGGCCGCGACGAACAAAAAGCCCATCGAGAAGCTGCCGCCGCCGGAGCAGGTGGTGATCCCCATGTCCCTGCACATCGGCGCCCCCTGCAAGCCCTGCGTGGCGGTGGGGGACCACGTGAACGTGGGCCAGATGATCGGGGAGGCCACCGCCTTCGTCTGCGCGCCGATCCACTCCAGCATTTCCGGCACGGTGACGGCGGTGGAGCCCCGGCCCCACTTCAACGGCACCAATGTGCTCAGTGTGGTGATTAAAAACGACTTTGAGGACACCCTGGATCCCTCGGCCAGACCGGCGGAGGACCCGGATGCCCTGACACCGGAGGAGCTGACGGAGATCATCAAAAACGCCGGCATCGTGGGCCTGGGCGGCGCCACCTTCCCCACCCACGTGAAGATCAGCTCCGGCATCGGCAAGGTGGATACGGTGATTATCAACGCCGCCGAGTGCGAGCCCTACCTCACCAGCGACCACCGGCTGCTGCTGGAGTACCCGGAGGAGGTCATCGGCGGGGCCAGGCTGCTGGCCAAGATTTTCAAGGTGGATAAGGTCCACGTGGGCATTGAGACCAACAAGATGAACGCCGCGGAGCTCCTCCGGCGGAAGATCGAGGAGGAGCACGCCCCGGTGGTGGTGGATGTGCTCCACGCCCGGTACCCCCAGGGGGCGGAGAAACAGCTGTGTCAGGCCCTCACCGGCCGGCAGGTGCCCCCGGGACAGCTCCCCGCGGCCATCGGCTGCGCCGTATTCTCTACCGCCACCACCGCCGCCATCTACCGGGCGGTGTACAAAGGCCTGCCGGTAATCAGCCGGGTGGTCACCGTCACCGGCTCCGGCGTGATGGAGCCCAAAAATCTGGAGTGCCCGGTGGGCACCCCCCTCAGCGACCTCTTAAACTGCTGCGGCGGGGTCAGTGAGAAGACATACAAGCTCATTATGGGCGGCCCCATGATGGGCCACGCCCAGTACAGCGCCGAGGTGCCGGTGGGCAAGGGTACCAACGGCCTTCTGGCCTTCGCCAGGGACGAGGAGCGGACGGTGAAGGAGCCCACCTGCATCCGCTGCGGCAAGTGCACCAGCGTATGCCCCATGCGTCTCCAGCCCCTGTTCCTCTACAAGTACGAGCGCAAGGACATGGTGGAGGCGCTGGAGTCGGCCAACGTGCTGGACTGCATCGAGTGCGGCGCCTGCGCCTATATCTGCCCGGGACGGCTCCATCTGGTCCACTCCATGCGGATGGGCAAGCAGAAGGTGAACGCCGCCAGAGCCGCCGCCAAGAAGGCCGCCGAGGCGGCCAGAGCCAGGGCGGAGACGGCTGCGGAAGAGAAGAGGGAGGGGTAAAGCATGACAGACTATAAGGAACTCAAGCTCAAGGCCTCCACCTCCCCCCATGTGCGCACCAAGGAGGACGCCCAGGCCATCATGGTGACAGTGATTATCGCGCTGCTGCCGGCGCTGGCCTTTGCGGTGTACAACTTCGGCCTCCGCTCGCTGACGGTGACGCTGTGCTCCATGGCCGGGTGCGTGGTATTTGAGGCGCTCTACCGCCTCCTTACCCGCAAACACCAGACGGTGGGGGACTGCTCCGCCGCCGTGACGGGGATGCTGCTGGCCTTCGTATGCCCGGTGACCATCCCCTACTGGACCATTCTCATTGCCGACTTTTTTGCCATCGTCGTGGTCAAACAGCTCTACGGCGGCATCGGGAAGAACTTCCTGAATCCGGCCCTGGCCGGGCGGGCGTTTCTGTTCTCCTGGGCCGGCATCATGAGCCACTGGGCCGCCCCGGGGACCAAGGCGGCGGTCTGGGGCGCGGTGGATGTGGTCACCTACCCCACGCCCATGTCCTACCTCCATGTGGGCGACCTGCCGGGGCTTCAGGCGGTGTACGACCTGCCCGCCATGTTTACCGGCCGCATCGGCGGGTGTATCGGTGAGGTGTCCTCGCTGATGATTCTGGCAGGCTTCGTGTTCCTGCTGGCCCGAAAGGTGATCTTGCCGAACATCCCGATCACTTATGTGGGCACCGTGGCCCTTTTGACCTTCCTCTTTCCCCGGGGCAACGCCCCGGTGGAGTGGATGCTCTACAACGTCTTCGGCGGAGGGCTGCTCCTGGGGGCGGTATTCATGGCCACCGACTATGTCACCTCCCCCGTCAGCCGGAAGGGTCAGCTGATCTACGGTGTGGGCTGCGGTCTTATTACCGTGTTCATCCGCTACTTTGGCGGCTATAACGAGGGGGTCTGCTACTCCATCCTGCTGATGAATCTGGTGGTGTGGCTGATTGACAAGAACGTGCGGCCTCGCCGGTTCGGCGTGGCAAAGACCGCGATCTTCAGGAGGAAGGAGGCGGCAGGGAAGTGAGCAGAAGAGACAGACGGCAGGACGACGCAAGGCCGGCGGAGACCCCCGAGATCCAGAGCGGCGCCCCGGCAGAGACCAGGGACGACGCCCCCGCGCCTTCCCCCGCCGTCCCCCGCAGGGAGAAGCGGGAGAAAAGGGAGGGGGCCGGCGGACTGGGCGCCCTTTTTGCCGGACCGGAGCGTTCCTACATTGTCCGGCTGACAGTGACCCTCTTCGGCATCTCCGCAGTGGCGGCGCTGCTGTTGGGCATCGTCTACTATATCACCAAGCCCGTCATCGACTGGCGGACCGAGGAGAAGACCAAAGCCGCCATGGCCCTGGTGCTGGAGGCGGAGGAGTACCCCAAGGCGGAGAATCTTGTCCTGCCCGAGGGAGTTACCGCCCTCCACGCGGCCACCGTGGGCGGGGAGACCGTGGGCTACGTCTGCGAGGTCACCTCCAACGGCTTTGGCGGGGCCATGAGCCTGGTGGTGGGCGTGGATCTGGAGGGCCGGGTCACCGGCGTCTCCGTCATCAAGCACAGCGAGACCAAGAACATCGGCACCAAGGTGGTTATGAGCAGCAAGGTGCTCTCCCGGTTCATGGGACTGGAGGGGCCCGTGACCCTGAACGGCGGCACCAACCGGTTTGACGGAGTTACCGGGGCCACCTTCAGCTCCAGGGGCGTCACCGCCGCAGTGAATGCGGCCCTCGCCGCCGTGGAGCAGGCGCTGTCGTAAGGGAGGGGATATACGATGAACGCAGGAAAGCAGATTAAGGAGGGTCTCTGGTCCCAGAACCCGGTGCTGGTGCAGCTGCTGGGCATGTGCTCCACGCTGGCCATCACCACCTCCTTCTCCAACGGCCTGGGTATGGGCGTGTCGGTGATGATTATACTGACGCTCTCCAATATAATCATCTCCCTGCTGCGGAAGATGATCCCGGACAAGATCCGCATCGCCGCCTACATTGTGGTGATCGCCACCTTTGTGACCATAGTGGGCCTGCTGCTCCAGGCCTATTTGCCGGACATCGCCGAGTCTCTGGGTGTGTTCATCCCGCTGATTGTGGTCAACTGTATCATTCTGGCGCGGGCGGAGGCCTTTGCCTCCAAGAACCGGGTGCTGCCCTCGGCCATTGACGGGCTGTGTCAGGGCCTTGGCTACACCCTGGTGCTGCTGGTGATGAGTGTGATCCGCGAGCTCCTGGGCAACGGCACCTTCGGCGCAGGCCTCCTCAACGGCGGCGAGGGCTACCGGGTGTTCAGCGCGGGCTACAGCGCGCTGATGATGGTGATGCCCGTGGGCGGCTTCCTCACGCTGGGCGTGCTGATCGCGCTGATGCAGTGGGTGCAGAACCGGTCGGCGGGGAAGGGAGGTAAGTGAGTATGGATTGGACCAAGCTGCTCTCCATCGCCCTGGGGGCGATCCTCATCAACAACTTCATCTTCGCCCAGTTCCTGGGTATCTGCCCCTTCATGGGGGTGTCCAAAAAGATGGATACCGCCCTGGGTATGGGATTTGCAGTGACCTTCGTCATGGGGCTTGCCTCGGCCATCTGCTATTTTGTCAATCTGCTGCTGGTGCGGCTGGGGCTGGCCTTTATGCAGACGGTGGCTTTCATACTGGTCATCGCCGCTCTGGTGCAGTTTGTGGAGATGTTCCTGCAAAAGATGATGCCCGCTCTCTATGAGGCGCTGGGCGTATATCTGCCGCTGATTACCACCAACTGCGCGGTGCTGGGCGTGGCGCTTCTGAACGTACAGAATAAATACAATTTCATCGAGTCCGTGGTCTACGGCGTCACCGGCGGTCTGGGGTTTCTGCTGGCCATTGTGCTCTTCGCCAGCATCCGGGAGCGGCTGGATATGGTGGCGGAGCCTCCGAAGTGCTTCAAGGGGTTCCCCATTGCGCTGATTACCGCCGGGCTGATGGCCCTGGCCTTCGGCGGCTTCAGCGGCCTCCAGGTCTTTTAAGGGGGGAGTGAGGATATGCTGGTTATACTCTACGCGGTCCTGATCCTCGGAGCCCTGGGCGCTCTCTTCGGCCTGGTGCTGGCGGTCGCCTCCAGAATTTTTGAGGTGAAGAAGGACCCCCGCATCGAGGAGGTCCACAGCACGCTGCCCGGGGCCAACTGCGGCGGCTGCGGCTTTGCCGGCTGTGCCGCCTGTGCCGAGGCCATTGTGGCCGGAAGGGCTCCCGTGAACACCTGCCCGGTGTGCTCCGGAGCACAGACCACCCATATCGCCGCCATTATGGGCGTGGACGTCACCGCCGCCGAGCGGCGGGTGGCCTTCGTCCGCTGTGCCGGCGGTACCCGGGCCAACCGGAAGTTCCACTACATCGGCCTTCCCGACTGCGCCGCGGCATTGAAGGTGGGCGGAGCGGGGCCTCTCAGCTGCGCCTACGGCTGCCTGGGCTTTGGCAGCTGCGTGAAGGCGTGCACCTTCGGAGCCATTCACATCAACCAGTACGGCGTGGCGCAGGTGGACCCGGACAAGTGCACCGACTGCCGCCGCTGCATGGAGGCCTGCCCCCGCGGGGTTATCGTGGAGGTGCCCTACAATGCGGATATTATGGTCAATTGCAGCTCCAGGGACAAGGGGGCGGTAGCGCGGAGCAACTGCGCCTTCTCCTGCATCACCTGCCGTCTGTGCGAGAAGAACTGCGCCAGCGGCGCGGTGAGCATTGTGGACAATATCGCGGTTATCGACTACGCCAAATGTACCTCCTGCGGCGTCTGCGCGGCCAAGTGCCCAAGAAAGGTCATTCGGGACATCCACGCCGACGGGAAGGTCGTACCGGTGATTATGGCAAAACAGGCATAAAAAGGGGAGCGGCGCAGTGCGCCGCTCCCCTTTTATGCTGACGGGACAGGTAGCCGCATTGACTGCCTGTCCCGCTCCGTTTTATGCGGAGGGCGCTTCACCCTCCGGCTGTAAAAACACCTCTATAATGCTGCGCTGGCCCTTGGGCGGGTAAAAGTATACCTCCCACAGCGCCGTCTCCTCCGGGGGAGGCGCAGGCTCTCCGTCTCCCCCGTCCTCCGGCGAGGGCTCTGCCTCCCCCTCTGCCTCAGGCCCCTCCGGATTTGCCGGCTCTTCCGGTTCTCCCTCCTCTCCGGTGGGTTCCGCTCCGCTGTCGGCGGGCCGGGTAAAGCCCTCCAGTTCTCCCTGAAGCAATCGGATATTGGCCAGCAGCACCTCCGGCTCCTCGGAGAGATAGGAATAGCGCACCGTCAACCGGGACACCCCCTCCTCATAGGCCCTGAGCAGCATGTCATAGATGGCGCCGGAGCTGGCGGTCTCCTGAATGGCGGCCACATCCTCCGCCGTCCGGCGATACACCGGGCGGAGTTCCGCCTGATAGTAGCTGTTGCGCAGCTCCTCCATATCAAAATCCAGCCGCTCCAGTGCGTAGGAGCCGATGGCGGTCTCCTCCCGCACCTCGGTCACCGCCCGCTTGAGCATGGTCAGGGCGGAGGCATAGTCCACATCTGTGAGGTACAGCCGCAGCGTCCCGCTGTTCCGGTGTTCCTCCACCAGCAGCATCAACGTATTCACCAGATCCTGATAGGACTCCGCCCGCAGGATGTCGCTGCCGGCGTCCTCCTCCCAGTACCGGTTGGCGTGGGGCTCCACCGTACCGTAGTCCTGCTCCAAAAGCGGCGCACAGCCGACAAGGAGCAGCAGCCCCCCCAACAGTACCCCAAACAGCCCGATTTTCCGCCCCATAGAAGCCCCCCCTTTCAGATAGGAGATAGGAGTGAAGGTATCCCGCCTGCGGCGGGATGATTTGAATTTTTTATAATCGTCCGGCATAAGCCGGACACCATAACTCCTATCTCCTATCTCCTAACTCCTATCTCGTCTAAAACCCCAGATCCTCGTCCACCAGCACCACCTCCATCTCCATGGAGCTCATCCGCTTGTAGTGCACCACCAGGCCCCGACAGATCCGCTCGGGGCTGTTGCAGTTGTAGCAGCGGTCGGCGTTCTTCGCGCAGGGAGTCTTCCGCCCCAACCGCTGCGCGTTCTTCGGGGCCACCACATTGCGCACCCGGTGCAGCGCGGCGGCAAAGTCCGGGGAGACCTTGTTGCGCCCGGCCACAAAGTAGACCTTCCTGTGCCCAAACAGTGTGGAGGATACCCGATTGCCGGTGCCGTCGATGCTGATGATCTCCCCGGTGTCCTCCGCAATCCCATTGGCGGACAGGAGATACACCTCCGCAGTCATCGCCTGCCGCTGGGCCTCCTGGGGATCGTCGCTGAGGCCGTGATAGTACAGGGTATTGTGCGCGCCCAGGGACTGATAGAGCCCCAGCTCCCGCAGCGTCATAGAACCGCCGCACCCCACGGTGGTGTTGTCGATCACCCGGTTGAGATACGCCGCCGCCTCCGAGGCGGCAGCAAAGACAGAAACTGTGAACCCGTTCTGCTCCAACGTCTGTTTCAAAGCCTCAAATGCCATAATGACCTCCTTTTTTCGCAGCGCGAAAGGTAAAGTTATCCAATCCGGCCCCGCCGGACAATCCCAAACGTGCTTCTTGCGGGGCTCGGCCGCGGGCAAAGCCCGAAGCACACCCCCCTTTCAGGAATGGCGTCAGCCACTTCTGACGAAGCTCACATCGCATTCTTATCGTACACTCCAAAGCCCTCGCCCAAGACCTCATGGGCCTGACAGACGATGACGAAGGCGGCGGGGTCCCTCTCGTTGACCAGCTCCTTGACCATAGCCACCTGGTGGCGGCGGATGGCGCAGAGGATCACCTTCTTTTTGTCGCCGGAGAAGCCGCCGGTGCCGCTGAGGAGTGTGATGCCCATGTCCAGTCCCAGGAGGGCGGCGGCGATGTCGCCGCTGCGGTCGCTGATGATGTAGGCCAGCACCGCCCGCTGGGAGCCGTAGATCACCGTATCCATGACGATGGTGGCAATGTACAGCGCCACAATGCCGTAGAGGGCGTTGTTCAGACTGCGGAACACCGCCGCATAGGCCACAATGACCACCAGATCAATCACCAGGCACAGCCGCCCCATGGAGAGTCCCGGCAGGCGGTACTTCAGCAGCCGGGCCAGCAGCTCCGTACCGCCCCCGGTGGCGTTGGCCATCAGCATCAAGCCCAGAGAGAAGCCCAGTGTCAGCCCGCCATAGAGGCTGGCCAGCAGGGGCTCCATAGGGGAAAAGGTATACACCGCCGCCATAATATCCACAAAGATGGAGCTGGTGGCCATACAGTAGAGGGATGCCAGCAGCAGACCCATCCCCATTTTCCGCACCCCGGCGACAAAGAGGGGCACGTTCATCACAATCACCATTACGCCCACCGGCAGAACCGGCCAGATGCGGTTAAGGATCTGTGCGATACCGGTAAGCCCGCCAAAGGCGATATGGTTGGGCTGAAAAAACCAGTTAAAGGAGAGGGCATAAATCAGGGAGCTGAGGGTAATCAGGCCATAATCTTTCAATATTTTTAAAAGGGCATGCCGCTGGGTCATAGAGGTTTCCTTTCTGTTCTAAAAATTAGACGGAGGGGTTTCGCCCCCCGGGGCGAGTTACTTTTCCCGCGCGGGAAAAGTAACCA
>CANDEH010000053.1 GCA_947383645.1 uncultured Clostridia bacterium
CCATTCCCTGCGCGTATGCGCATACCTTATGTGGCTCTTGGGTTCCTTTCACACTTTCCTCCTTACCGTCATCCTGCTCTGCCGTCTTTTTTGACGGACTGAAAAGAGCTCCTCCCATTGGGAGGAGCTCTTTTGCGCGCTTATCCGTCTCTCATATTTGCGCTGTGTATGCGCTCTGAGAAGCCGGTTTTCAGGAATACATTGCCAGAATATACCGGTGGAGCATGGTGGCTACCTCGGCGCGGGTGGCCTGCCCGGCGGGGTCCAGCAGATTGCCGGCCTTGCCGGTCAGAATGCCCTGCTCCACGGCCCAGCTCATCGCCTCCCTGGCGTAAGCGCTGACCTTCTCGCTGTCCGCAAACCGGCTCAGATCGCCATAGCCTGCGGAGGCCCCGGCGTAGCGATAGAGCATGGCGGCCAGCTGCTCGCGGGAGACAGTCCCGGTGGGATTGCTGCCGTCGGAGATACCCCTGCGCGTCGCCCAGGCCATCCCCTTCCCGTAGGCGTCGCCGCTGGTGTCCTCTCCGTCCAGACGGGCCAGCACGGTCATCAGCATCTGCCGCGTCATGGGCGCGGCGGGGGTAAACGCGGCGGGGGCGGTGCCGTTGAACAGCTCCCGGCTGGAGACGAAGTCCACCGCGTCCCTGGCCCAGTAGGTGCCGGCCACGTCGGCAAAGGTCTTGCTGTTGTCCTCGATGCGCAGGGTGATGCCGCCGTCGATCCGCAGCACCAGACTGCTCCCGGTGGCCGCGGCGGTGGGTAAAATGCGCTCCTCCCCGCCGGAAACCAGCACCGCCACGGTGCCGCCGGTCATGCGCTGCACGGGGATGCGCACCTCGGTGGACTTTCTCACACCGGTGATTTTGACGGTGGATCCCCTCGGCGTCTCCACAGGCAGAACCACCCGGCTGCCGGCCCGCTCGCCGATGGATACGGTAGTGGTGATTGTCCCGTCCTTCTTCGTCTCCACCACGGTCTTCGTGCCGTTCTTCTCCGTGGTGGTCTCGGTGACAGTGCCGGTGACCGTATCGGTGACAGTGCGCGTCACGGAGCCGTCTGCGTTGGTGGTGGTTGTGGTGGTCTCCTTCCTGCTGTCGCTGGAGCCGCCGCTGCCGGGACGGCTGGGAGCGACGGGGGCGGCGGGCCAAGGGATCAGGAAGCCGCTTTTCTGCTCATAGTTACTGACTGTCCCGGTGGGCGTAAAGACCCAGCCGAAGGCCGTGCCCTGCTCGATGGTCCGGTCCTCCACCCAGGCCAGCTGTCCGTCCACGACGGCGCCGGTGTTTCCCAGCCGGAACCCGCCGGCGGGAGGATACAGTCCCACCGACCGCAGCCCCACCGCGGACTGGACCGTGTCGCAGGTGGGCGTCCCGGTGATGACAGCCTTTCGGACGGTGAAGCTGAGTACCAGCTCGCCCAGATACCCGTCGGTGTCGGGCCGGATGGTCACGGTGTAGCTGCCAGCGTCCACGGGAGCCGCGGTAAGGACGGCGGCGTCCTGTCCGGCGTAGGTGTAGGTGAAGCCGCCGCTGTAGCCGGCGGCGGCGGGCGTACCGGTGTATCCGGCGTGGGCGCTGCCGTTGTAGGAGGCGTCCGCCGCCTGCACGCCGGTGATCTCGATGGGAATCCCGTCCACCAGCTCCACGCTGACCTCTACCACGGCGTCGCTGTACCGCGCCATCTCCGCCGTTACAGTGATGGTTACTGTGGTGGGGGCGGTGGCGGGGGCGGTGTCATAGGTGAGGATGCCGTCCGCGCCAACCTGCACGTTTTGCAGATAGATGTTGCTGCCGCTGACGGCGGTATAGGTGGTCTCGCCCCGGTTTTCCGGCAGCAGCGCGCCGATGTCCACCCGGTTGCCGGTGGTGGCCTCGGCCATGGGGACCTGCTTTTTCACCGTCTGCCGGGCGGTCTCCGCGGGGAGGTCGGCCTTTGTGATGGGAAAGGTGTAGGTGAGTGTGCCGGTGTAGCTCCCCGCGCCGGTGACGGTGACAGTGGCCGTGCCCACATCGGTGTTGTTGGAGTAGGACACGGTGTAGTCCGTCCCCTCCCGGAGGCTGGCGCTGGACACGCGGCCGGCAATGGGCTGGCCGGTGTAGGCCGCCGCCGAGGTGTCCACGGTGAACATGGCCTCCGTCAGGGGCGTTTGGCCGGCGGTGGCGGGGGTGATGTTGCCGTAAATGCGCTCAATGCGGTCCTCGCGTGTATCCGTTGATGTCAGGACATAATATTCCCCCACCTGCACATTTTTCAGAGAGAAAAACAGCAGATTATTGTGATCATCAGGGGCAGGATCAGTCCCCCGGAGAGTGATGAGAAAGCGATCCATCAAAACGGAGGCCGTATCAATTTCCACGCTCTTAGGCTGTATCAGGCCAATCTCCCTCTCCTGCGCACTGGGAAGATTGGTACTGCCGGCAATCAATTCCACGGTACAGTTTTTCAGCACCAAAGCATTCCGGACTGAAACGTTACACCTATCAATCTTGACCTGTGCATCGGGGTCTGTGACCCTCAGCCTGCCGCCGGTAATACGCATATCATTTGCTCTGATGGGACGTGTGTCATATGTTAAAAAGCCATCCTCATCATCGCTTAGCTGTCCGCCGTGCTCATCTGCGCCGCGTGTTGTGTTGATCGTCAGGGCACCGCCTGTCATAGCCAGCGTCCCAGTGCAGGAGATACCTGTGCCTGCGAGGCTGCTGTTATCAGCGCTTTTTATTGCTCCCACAGAAATAGAAATGTTTCCGCCGTTAACCGTCACGTTGGCGGCCTCGATTGCGTCATCATTCGAGCGCACAGTCACATTTCCGCTTTCCAAGATGAAATTGTCGGCCCCAACAGCCCGGAAACTCCGGCTCGTCTGAATATTCAGAGCGCCGCCGCCTGTGATGGTCAGCGTATGCCCTGCCGCCTCCAGCGCCCCGTCCCCCACGGTGATGGTATTCACCGTACCTTCCGTAAGGTAAACGGTGGCATCGCAGTTAAAATAGAGCCCGCTGGCGTCGGGACCGGTGATCTCCGCGCCGCTCAGCGTCAGCGTCTTGGAGGCGCTGTCCCAAGACCATGTGCCCTTTACCTCATAGAAATTATCGGTGTAGTTTCCCGTGCTGGAATCCTTGTCCTCGCTGTCCGTAAAGGACAGTGCGTACATGCTGCCCGCCCGCGCGGGCGTGGGACATAGGGACAGTACCATGATCAGGGCAAGCCCCAGCGATAGCAGTTTTCTTCTCATTTTTTCTTAAACCCTCCTGTTTGTTACTGCGCAGTGCGCAAAATCTCAACGGTCCGGCCCTTGGGAGAAGAGATTTATCCATCTCCCGCAGGCCCAACCGCCGAGAATAACAAATGCGCGCACAGGTATACTTTACCCATGCACGCACAAAAGGGCCTTGCTATGCGTTTGCACAACGACAGAAATGCACTTGCGAATTTTGACCAAGTGCATTATACTGTAGAAGTGGTGCTCCTGTATAGGAGTTGTGTGCATGGTGGTGCCTTCACCTGTTCACAGGGGGTAGGTGGCTGCAACCGCCTGCCCCTGCCGCACGTTATTCTCGTAGCCCTATTGTATCTCAGTTTTTGGCAGATTGCAAGTGGATTTGCCGCTTTTTTCATTTTTTACACCTATCTTCTTTACATGAAAAAGTCTGCCTATTAGCAGACTTTTTCGACAGGCTGGAGCAAATTGCGGCCGATGACCGCAATTTGTCGCCTGTGCCTGAGCCGCGCAGTGGCGAGGAAATGTCCTTGGGGTGCGGACGGGCGATTGCACGCGAAAGGAACCCCTCTTGGGTTCCTTTCACACTATCCTCCTTACCGCTATCCTACTCTGCCGACTTTTTTGACAGACAGAGACGCCCCGCCGGTTGAAGCCGGTGGGGCGTCTCTGTTGGTTCGCTATCCTCTGCCCGTTACCCTCTGGCCGCCGCCAGCTTCTCGGCCACAGCGTCCAGAAATGCGCCGGAGTCCACGGCCCGGGCGGCAAAGCCCGGCTCCACCAGGCTTACCAGGTCCCTGGTCATAACGCCCCCGTTCAGGGTGTCCAGGCACGCCTGCTCCAGCTGTCCGGCGAAGGCCGTCAGCTCCGCGAGGCCGTCCAGCTCCCCCCGGCGGCGGAGGGCCCCGGTCCAGGCGAAGATGGTGGCCATGGGATTGGTGGAGGTCCGCTCTCCCTTGAGATGGCGGTAGTAGTGGCGGGTGACGGTGCCGTGGGCCGCCTCAAACTCCATGGTGCCGTCGGGGGAGACCAGGACGCTGGTCATCATGGCCAGGCTCCCGAAGGCGGTGGAGACCATGTCGCTCATCACGTCGCCGTCGTAGTTCTTGCAGGCCCAGATGTAACCGCCCTCGCTGCGGATGACCCGGGCCACCGCGTCGTCAATGAGGGTGTAGAAATAGGTGAGGCCCAGGGTCTCGAATTGAGGCTTGTAGGTCTCAAACTCCTCCTCAAAGATCTCCTTGAAGGCCCCGTCGTAGACCTTGGCGATGGTGTCCTTGGTGGAGAACCACAGGTCCTGCTTCGTGTCGATGGCGTACTGGAAGCAGGCGCGGGCGAAGGATCGGATGGAGCGCTCCTTATTGTGGGCCCCCTGCCACACGGCGGGACCGTCCACCTTCTGCACAAAAAGAGTCTCCTCGCTGCCATCGTCGCCGCGGAAGGTCATGGTGCACTCTCCAGGGACACTGGTGCGCAGGTCCACGGCCTTGTACACGTCGCCGTAGGCGTGGCGGGCGATGGTGATGGGGCGCTTCCAGTTCTTCACCACCGGCTTGATGGCGTCGATACAGATGGGGGTACGGAACACCGTGCCGTCTAAGATAGAGCGGATGGTGCCGTTGGGGCTCTTCCACATCTCGGTGAGCTGGGGGTACTCCTCCATCCGCTGCCTGTTGGGGGTGATGGTGGCGCACTTCACCGCCACGCCGTACTTCCGGGTGGCGTGGGCGGCATCCACGGTGACCTGATCCCGGGTCTCGTTGCGGTGGAGGAGGCCCAAGTCGTAGTACTCGGTCTTCAGGTCCACAAAGGGAAGAATCAGCTTGTCCTTTATCATCTGCCAGAGGATGCGGGTCATCTCGTCCCCGTCCATCTCCACCAGGGGGGTGGTCATCTTGATTTTTTCCATGGGGGTTCTCCTCTCAGTCCTTGCCGTAGCCCGCGGCGTAGTAGTTCATCAGGCAGCCCTCCTGGAGAATCAGCCGCTCCTCATCGGTGAGGCCGGCGCAGCGGAGGGGCAGGTCGGACACTGTGCCGTCGGTGCGGATCACCTTGGCGGGGATGTCCTCCACGCCGCCGGCGATAGCCTTACGGATGCCGGGGATGTAAAGCCAATCCCCCTCCGTGCAGGGGAAGTCCAGGGACGGGTCCATGGTGAAGGGGACGATGCCCCAGTTGATGCAGTTGGAGCGGTAGCGCTTGGTGGCGTACTCGTAGCACACGTTGGCGAAGCCTCCCAGGACCTTCTGGCAGCTGGCCGCCTGCTCCCGGGCGGATCCGTCGCCGGGCTTTCGGGCGAAGAGGCAGGAGCCCACGGTGGTGCGGGCGGCGTCGCCGCCTAAGCGGGCCAGAATTTCCGCTATCTCGGCGGGGACCTCGCCGGCGGCCAGGGCCTCCTCCAACGCCCGAACGGCCTTGGACTTGGCCACGTACGCCGGGCAGCGGCGGCTGAGGGCGAACTCGCTGAGGCCGATGGGGTTGGAGCGGTAGGAGCTGGTCTCCCCGGAGGGGATCAGCTCGTCGGTGGTGGTCACCGGGTCGTGGATGACGGCGCAGAGCCGGACTAAGAGGTCGTCCTTGAGTTTGGGCATCTTGGGCCAGTCCTTGATGTTGGGGCCCAGGCGCAGCTCCACCGAGGGGTCGGCCCTGCCGAAGCCCTCGTAGCACCGCTTGGCGTAGACGCTGCCGTCGTAGCAGTAGGTGAGCTCCTCCGCCGTGGGGGCGTCGTAGTCGATGTCCGTGGCGGCGGTGAGGACGCCGCCGTTTCGCGCGGTGGCGGCGATGGAGCGGGCGTCCATCAGCGCCACGGCGGCGATTTGGCCGTTTCCGGGCTTAGAGCCCTCCCGGTTGGCAAAGTTCCGGGTGGCGTGGCGGATGGAGAGGGTGTTGTGGGCCGGGGTGTCCCCCGCGCCGAAGCAGGGGCCGCAGAAGGCGGGCTTCATCACGCACCCGGCCTCCATCAAAGTGGCCGCCGCGCCGTTTTTCGTGATGGCCAGGGAGATGGGGGTGGAGGAGGGATAGACGCTCATGTCGAAGTAGCCGCAGCCGATGCTGCCGCCTTTCAAAATGGCCGCCGCCTCCATGATGTTCTCGTACATGCCGCCGGAGCAGCCCACGATGACCCCCTGGTCGCAGGTGACCTTGCCGTCCACGATGTTCCGGCGGAGGTCCATGGTGACCTTGCCGTCCAGTTGGGCGTTGCAGGCAGCCTCCACCTCCGCGAAGATTCTCTCAGGGTCGGCCTGCACCTCATGGACGGTGTAGGCGATGGAGGGGTGGAAGGGGAGGGCGATCATGCACTCCACCTTGGAGAGGTCGATCTTCACTACACTGTCGTAGTAGGCGCCCTCCCGGGGCTTCAGCTCCCTGTAGTCTCCGGGGCGGCCGATGTTCTCGTAGTAGGCGCGGATGGTGTCGTCGGTCTGCCAGATAGAGGTGAGGCAGCTGGTCTCCGTGGTCATCACGTCGATGCCGATGCGGAAGTCCGCGCTGAGGGCCTTGACGCCGGGGCCCACGAACTCCAGGATCTTGTTCTTTACGTCGCCCTTGGGGAAGGTGGCCCCCACCAGGGCGATGGCCACGTCCTGAGGCCCCACGCCCTTCCGGGGCGCGCCCTCTAAGTAGACCATCACCACCTCCGGGGCGGGGACATCGTAGGTGTTTTTGAGCAGCTGCTTCACCAGCTCGCCGCCGCCCTCGCCCACGCCCATGCAGCCGTAGGCCCCGTAGCGGGTGTGGGAGTCGGAGCCCAGGATCATTTTCCCGCAGCCGGCCAGGCGCTCCCGGGCGTACTGGTGGATCACCGCCTGGTTGGCGGGGACGTAGATGCCGCCGTACTTTTTGGCGGCGGAGAGGCCGAAGGCGTGGTCGTCCTCGTTGATGGTGCCCCCCACAGCGCACAGGGAGTTGTGGCAGTTGGTCATGGCGTAGGGCACGGGGAACTCCTTGAGCCCGCTGGCCCGGGCGGTCTGTATGATGCCCACGAAGGTGATGTCGTGGGAAATCAGGGCGTCAAAGGTGAGGCGGAGCTTGCTCCGGTCCGCGCTTTTGTCGTGGGCGCGGAGGATCTGATAGGCGATGGTCCCCTCCCGGGCGGCGGCGAGGGCCTCCGGGGTCTCCGTACCCCGGACGGGGACAATCTGGCCGTTTTGTAAATAAGCGCCCTTGCGGATCACTTCTACCATAGAATCTGTTCCTCCTGGGATAGAATTTCGTCACCCCCATAGTGTAACACGAAATCGCCCCGATGCAAGACTTTTTTACAGGCAATCGCCCGCCCGCCGCCAAAATTTGACCCCCTCCCCGCCCCTTCTTCGCTATACTGGCGGGGAAGGGGGGATGGGCCGTGAGACGCATGGTGATGCTGCTGCTCCTGGTGCTGCTCCTCAGCGCCTGCGCCGGGGAGACGGAGGCGGCGCGGCCCGCCCTGCCGGAGAGCTGCCGCGTGGTCTACCGCATGGAGAGCTACGAGGCGGGAGAGCGGACCTCCCACCAGGTGCTGACGGTGGTGCAGAACGAGCAGGGGGTGTACTACCGGGCCGCCGGGGGGGAGGAGTACCTGTTTCTGGAGGCGTCGCCGGAGAGCTACACCATGTACATACGGAGCCAAGCCGACGGGACCTTCACCGTCAGCCCCGGGGAGATCGTGGGGCGGGAGAAGGTGGAGCGGTTCGCCGAGGGGGTGCTCCACGTGGGCCTTCTCACCTGGAACACCGACGGTCTCGCGGCGGCGGGGACGGACTATGCGGCGGGCCGGGAGTGCGTGGTCTACGAGGGGCAGCGGCCCGCAGGGGCGGAGTACGATCTCCATGCCCGGCTGCTGGTGGACCGGGAGACGGGGCTGGTGCTGGGCCACTGGCTGCGGTACACCCACCGGGGGACCGGGGCGGAGACGCTGTACGTGATGCGCTGCGAGCTGTTCGAGACGGCGATGGAGGCGCTGCCGGTGTTTTTTCCGCTGTGAGGGGGTGAGGGAGGACTCACCCTCCGCTGCTGCGCGGAAAAGCCGTTGCTTTTCAAGGCGCATTGTTCTATAATGGAACCCATGTGGAGCGGCGGAACCCCACGCCGCGAACAGAAAACGCGTGCGGCCAGCGGAGGCATACTATGCAGATTTCAAGCAGATTTACGATTGCAGTCCATGTCCTCATTTGTGTGGAGATGTTCAAAAACACGCGAAAGGTCACCAGCGATTTTTTGGCATCAAGCGTGAATGTCAACCCTGTTATCATCCGAAGACTGCTGCAGCAGCTGAAGGCGGCGGGGATCATCTGCGTCGCCCGGGGATCCGGGGGGGCGGACTTGGCGAAACTCGCCGGTGACATCACCCTGCTGGATGTTTATCGCGCGGTGGAGAGCGTGGATGGCGGGGAGCTGTTCCGCTTCCACGAGAATCCCAATCCGCTCTGTCCGGTTGGGAGAAATATCCACGCCGTTTTGGATGGAAAACTGGCAGAAATCCAGGGAGCGATGGAGAACAGGATGCGGACAATGACGCTCCAGGACGTTTTGGCAGATACGGAGAAATCATTAGAGGGCGAGGCGCAAAAAGATTTGTTGTAACTATTGACATTACAACAAGAAGATGGTATACTCCGTGCTGTACCAGTGATGGTTACAATAAAAACTGGAGGTATATCATGGCGAATTTTAACAAGGTGAGCGTAACAGCGGGCGCTCGGACGGAGCTGCACGACCTTCTCTCCCTGACCGGGGCGGAGATCAGCGTCAATCATCTTCCCGCAGGGGCGGGTGTTCCTTTTGTCCACTCTCACCGGGAGAATGAAGAGATTTATGCGGTGCTCTCCGGGAAGGGTGCGGCTGTCGTTGACGGGGAGCGTGTGGAGCTCTCCGCCGGCGACTGGGTCCGGATTTCCCCCGCGGCGAAGCGGCAGTTCTCTGCGGCGGAGGATTCCGCGATCTGCTATCTGTGTATTCAGGTGCGGCAAAATTCCCTGGTGGGGTACACAAAGGATGACGCGGTTATAGAGGGCGCGTAAGAGGTGCGCAGGGCAAAAAGGGAGGGACAGACCGTGGCAGTCTGTCCCTCCCTTTTTGATTTTCAATAAAGTGTATTCCTCCCGCGCGGTTCCTTTACAGCGCGTTCAGCACGTACTTGGCCACGAACAGCAGGGCGATGACGTACACCAGCGGGGGGACCTCCCTGCCCTTGCCGCGGGCCAGCTTGATGATGCTGTAGCTGATAAACCCAAAGCCGATGCCGTCGGAGATGGAGTAGGCGAAGGGCATCATGGCGATGGTGAGGAAGGCGGGGCAGGCCTCCTCGAAGTCGCTCCAGTTCACCTCGGTGGCGCCCTTAATCATCAGCACGCCCACGATGATGAGGGCCGGGGCGGTGGCGGCGGGGGGGATGATGCCGGCCACCGGGGCCAGCAGGCAGGCGATGAGGAACAGCACGCCCACCACGATGGAACTCAGGCCCGTCCGGGCCCCCTCGGAGATGCCGGTGGAGGACTCCACGAAGGTGGTGACGGTGGAGGTGCCCAGGCACGCGCCGCAGCAGGTGGCGATGGCGTCGGCAATCAACGCCCGGTCGCCGCCGGGGAGGTTGCCGTTCTTGTCGGTCATATTGGCGTTCTTGGCGGTGCCGATGAGGGTGCCGATGGTGTCAAAGCAGTCCACCAGGGCGAAGCTGATGACGGCGGTGACCAGGGGCAGCAGGCCCTTGGCCATCAGGCCGCCGAAGTCCATCTTGAAGGCCACGGTGCCCAGGGAGATGCCGGAGAGGGTGATGGCGTCGGGGAGGTGGGTCTCGCCCAGGGGCAGGCCGATGAGGGTGGTGACCAGGATGCCGATGACAATGGCGCCCTTCACCTTATAGGCCATGAGGATGGCCGTGATGAGCAGGCCGATGAGGGCCAGGATGCCGGCGGTGTTGGCCACCATGTTGCCCGCGCCGTCGTCCACCAGGAACTGAAGGGCGGGGACGCCGCTGCCGAAGCCCACCAGACCCACGTTGAGGATGCCGATGAAGGCGATGAAGAGGCCGATGCCCGCGGAGATGGCGCTCTTGAGGAAGTTGGGGATGGCGGAGATGATCTTGCTGCGCAGGGGGCTGACGGCGATGATGAGGAACAGCACGCCGCTAATCAGCACGATGGCCAGGGCCTCCTGCCAGGTGTACCCCATGCTGAAGCACACGGTGTAGGTGAAGAAGGCGTTGAGGCCCATGCCGGGGGCCTGGGCGAAGGGGACGTTGGCCAGCAGGGCCGTCAGGAAGCAGCCGATGGCGGCGCTGACGCAGGTGGCCAGCAGAACCCCGTTCTTGTCCATGCCGGTGGCCGAGAGCATGCCGGAATTGACGAAGATGATGTAGGCCATGGCGAAGAAGGTGGTGAGTCCGCCGATGATCTCCGTGCGCAGGGTGCTGCCCCGCTCGGAGATCTTGAAGAATTTGTCCATGATCTTCCTCCTAAAAAAGAGATACGTCCCGCCTGAGGTGCTGTAAGCGGGGACGCTCTGCCGGGACCGGGGGCCCCGTCTATGCCTGCATTCTACACCTGTTTGTCCCATATGAAAAGATTTTTCCGCTTCGGCGCGGTTATTTTGGAGGTCTCACCAAAGATGTTGATATATTTCGGCAAAATCATACCAATACTGCCGAAAGCCCCAACAGGGCGTCGAAAAACCTGATGGGTTTTTCGACGCCCTGTTGGACCGGTTTCGCTGCGGATCGGCAGCCGCCGCGGGGGTATCAGCCCTCCAGCTCCCGCAGATACTCACCCAGGAGCTCCAGGCCCTCCCGGAAGTAGTCCGGGTCGCCAAAGCCGTAGCCGATGCGGAAGCTCCGCTCCTGCTGGAAGCATCCCCCCTGACACACCAGAACGCCCTTTTTTTCCAAGAGGTCCTCGGCAAACTGCCGGGCGGGGATGTCGAAGTCGTAGTAGATGTAGGAGGTGGAGCCCAGGCTGTCACAGGCGAGACGCAGGTGGGGCTGGGTCTTCAGCCACTGGTGGAGGACCGCACGGGAGGCGGCGGTGATCTTCCGGTTGCGCTGGTAGAAGACCTCCTTGTGCTCCAGGATGATCGCCGCCATCAGCTCGTTGATAGGGCCCTCGCAGATGCTGTTGTAGGAGCGCAGGTTCATCAGCGGCTCGATGAGCGAAAGGTCCCGGGTGACGATCCAGCCGATGCGGAGGCCGGCGCTGGAGAAGACCTTGCTGGTGCCGGCGGTGACGATGCCCTTTTCGTACAAATCGCAGATGGAGGGCATGTAGCCCTCGCCCAGGCCCCGGTAGATCTCGTCGCAGAGGATGTAGGCCCCCACCTCGCGGGCCATGTCCACCAGCGCCAAGAGCTCCTCTTTGGAGAAGGTGTAGCCCGTGGGATTGCCG
The DNA here is from genome assembly GCA_947383645.1 of uncultured Clostridia bacterium. Taxonomy (GTDB): domain Bacteria; phylum Bacillota; class Clostridia; order Oscillospirales; family Oscillospiraceae; genus CAJFPI01. The sequence goes on from CANDEH010000053.1 coordinate 11,575, forward strand.
GGGTTGGTGAGGCAGATCATCCGGGTGTGTTCGTCCACCATGGCGCGGATCTTCTCCAGATCCACCTGATACTCCTCCCCCTCGCCGCAGTTGAAGATGCGGACCTCGGCCCCCAGGGCGGCGGGAATGGAGTAGTGCTGCTGGTAGCTGGGGAGAACGCAGACCACGTTCATTCCCGGGCCGCACAGGGCCTGACAGACGATGGAGTTGGCCCCGGTGCCCCCGTGGACGGAGAGCACCATTTCCAGCGTCACCGCGCCGTCGTAGAGCCCGGCGATGGCCTGGCGCAGGCGGGGCATCCCCTCAAAGTAGCCGTAGTGGAGGCTGGTGGCCTCGATCTCCCGGAGGAATTCCTCCCGGTCCGTGCCGGTGAGGGCGAGCATCTCTCCCACCGTCACCGGCTTGCAGCAGCTGGATCCGAAGTTGTATCTGGCCTTGCTGTCCAGCGGGTTCAGCCAGAATTCCAGTTCAAAGCGGTCAATTTTCATCGGTTTTCCCCTTTCTCATGATCTTTCTCAGTATCTCTCAGATGTCCGCCGTCAGGCCCACGCCCCGGGCGGCGGCGGCGTCAATGGCCTGCTTGCCGGTTATCAGGTCCAGCAGGGCCAGGCCGGTGGCGTCGAAAATGGTGATCTGGTCCCGGTCTGTCCGGCCCGGAAGCGCGCCGGACAGAACCTGCCCGATCTCCCCGGCCACCTGCTCCCGGGCGATCACCCCCTGCTTGACAGGCAGCTCCAGCTCCCCCACGCGGATGCACTGGTCCAGATCGTCGGCAAAGACCCGGGCGCTCCGGAACAGCTCCGGGTCCAGCTCCTCCTTCCCCTCCATATCCGCACCGATGCAGCTGAAATGGGTCCCCGGACGGACCCACTCCCGGCGGATCACCGGGGCGCGGGAGGGGGTGACGGTGATGACGATATCGCTCTGCCCCACCGCCTCCGACAGCTCTCCCGCCGGCAGGATGGCGGTATCGCCGGCCTCCAGGCCGAAGCTCCCCCGCAGGCGGTCCCGGCAGGCGGCGGCGAAGGCCCGCTCGTTGTCCTTGTCCAGCTGGTCCGCCACATAGACCCGCCGGATGCCCGGCAGCACCGTGAGGGCAGCGGCGATCTGGAACAGGGCCTGCTTCCCCGCGCCCAGGACGGTGAGGGTATCGGCGTCCTCCCGGGCCAGGGCCGCCGCGGCCACGGCCCCCGCCGCGCCGGTGCGCATGCAGGTGACATAGGCGGCGTCCATCACCCCCAGGGGCAGGCCGGTTTGGGAGTCAAAGACCATCAGCATCCCGCTGAAGGGCGGCAGGCCCTGCGCCCGGTTGCCGGGGAAGTTGTTGAGCATCTTCAGCCCGTGGACCTGGGTCCGGCCCATCACCGCCCCGGATCGTATGTCCATCACCGCCCCCCGGTCCTCAAAGTGGTGGGCCACCAGCGGCCACACCGCCGTCTCCCCCGCCGCCTTCAGACGGTAGGCCTCCCGGACACCCTCGATCACACCGGGCAGGTCCAGCACCTGCTCCAGGTCCCCGCGGCCAAGGATTTTGATTTGCATGGCGCGTCCCTCCTTCATACAGTTGAGTCTGGTCTGCTTTGCTGCTCTGATTATGCGGTATTTCTGCCCGTCCTGCAAGAACAGGTTTTTGTGAGAATCTCCTTGTTTTCTACAGATATTTATATTATCTCACAGTTTACAGAGCGTTCTTCAGGGCACCGTCCAGAGAAAAAGCTAACTCTGCGCTTGAAAAAAGGTCAGGCTGTGGTAGAATAGTTAAAAATCCTCTATAAAACCGCATCTGTTCTCGCCTGTCAACGCGATGTTTTTCGGTGTGGAATCCAACAGTATTTCATAAATTAATTAGAATTTTTTATAAAAAGGAGGAGGTCGCATGCACCTCACGGTCAGTGATATTCTCAGCTTCGACTATTTCCGGGATCTCCGTCTGGTGGCCGGGCAGGGCGGGCTGGGGCGGGAGGTCAGCGGCTGCGGCATTCTGGACTACGAGCTGGAGGCCGACCTGAAGGGGAAATACCTCCACACCAACTTCTACCCTGGACAGCTGGCGGTGACCTCCCTGCTCTTCGCCAAGAGCAACCCCTTTCTGGTCCGCGACGCCGTCAAGTACCTGGCCTCCCGGGGCGGCAGCGGTCTGATTGTCAAAAATGTGTTTCGCCTGCCCCTCCACGACGTGGTCCTCCGCTACGCCGACGCCAAGGAGTTCCCCATCCTGCTGGCGGACGACCGGCAGATCTGGTTTGAGGATCTGATCGTACAGATCGACCGGTGTCTCCGGGCAGCGGAGGATCTGGACGCGGCGGAGGCCCTAATCAGCCGGCTGCTCTACGAGAAGCTGGAGGCGGCGGAGCGGCGGGCCGCCGCCGGGCAGCTCCTCCCCGCCCTCCAGGACCGGTATATGGCCCTGAGCTTTCTGATTGGGGAGCGTGTCTCCGAGAGTCTGCTCCGGGATCTGAGCGCGGCGGTAAAACCTCTGCTGCCCCCCGTCCACCGGCTCCTCCGCCACCGGAAGGGGCTTCTGCTGCTCCTCTCCGCCGATGAGCTCCAGCCGGAGGACTGCCAGGCCGCGGCGGAGCTTCTGGCTGGACGCTTCCGGCAGCCGGCGGCGGGGCTCAGTCTGATCCACCACTCCCTGGCGGAGATGGACGAGGCCCTTCGGCAGGCTCTCCGCGCCGCCGCGGTCCACCGCCTTGCCCAGGGGGGGCCGGAGGCGGCGGAGAGGGTCTTTCTCCCCTACCGGGAGACCGGCGTCTACCGGCTGCTGCTCCCCCTGATCGACCAGGAGGCCCTCTCCCAGTACGCCGGCGGCATTCTGGAGCCGCTGCTGGAGTTCGACGCGGAGAACCGGGGCAATCTGACGGAGACGCTGCTGAATCTGGTCCGCTGCGGCGGAGATCTGCACATGCTGTCCCGGCACACCGGCCAGCATGAGAACACCCTGCGCAACCGCCTGGAGAAAATCCGGGGGCTCACAGGGCTGAGCTATCGGAGGCCCGACCAGTACGAGGAGCTGGCCCTGGCAGCGCGGATCTATCTGCTGCAGGGCGTGGAGGAGTAGCTACCGCCGCCGCGCCGGCTCCCGGAGGACGCCGATTGCCCCCAGGGCCATCAGGGCCGGGTAGACCCAGAGCGCGCCAAAGATCACCGTGTCAACGGACAGCAGCCAGATACTGGGCAGGGCGGAGACGACCTGTATGATGTAGGCCGCCATGGGGCACCAGTACCGCCCGCGGCTGCCGGCGTAGAGGAGGAAGATCTCCAGGAGAAGGCAGAGGAAGCCGGGGAGGAGAACCACCATCCCGATCAGAGCGGCGAAGCCGGCGAAGGACAGGTACTCCTGGCACTGGGCCAGCAGGTAGTAGATCCACGCCGCCGACAGCGCCGTCAGGATCAGATTCATCCACAGGAAAACGTCCCGCTTTCGCTCTTCCATGTGCGTCTCTCCCCTTCCCCGCCCCTCCGGGAGCTTTTTCCGTCCCCATTGTATCACAGCTTTCTCCCGGAAAAAAGGCTCTCTTTTGGCGGTTCCCGCACATCCCCGGCTTGGCCGGGGTCGTGCGGTATGGTGTAATAGCCGCAAAGCGGCCATTATACGTTGATTTGCTGCGGTTTTTCCTGCTTTTGGCGGCAAAGCTGCGCTATTTTATGCCGGGATATGCCAGGAGAATGAGCGGAAGAAATTGCCGCAAAACACCTGTGAGGGCCGGAATATCAATATGTTCAAGAGGTTTTAAGATATGACGAAAGTTTTATTCGTCTGCCACGGGAGTACACATCCTGTTTTTGAAAATGGTTGATATATCTGGACTTTCCACAGATACCCCCGCAAATGTACTGCCTGTTTACTACTTTTGAGGTCTGGACAATAACACCCGCCTCGGCACGATATGGACGATAAAGGGCAAGGCACAAACAGGCGTGCCTTGCCCTTTTTGCCGGTATTGGCATTTTCGTTGTCGGATAATCCAATACAATAAAATATTATACATCGTTCCTCTTATTTCTTTGCTGCTTTCAATTCGTTGCAGCATAACAAAAATACCCGCTGGACTTTAGGAATTTCAAAGAAACCCGACAATATTTCTTGCTTTTCGATAGATAGGTTTTTATAATGGGAAAACCGCAAGAATAATGAAAAGCAGCTTTATCCATTCTGATATAATGAAAGCCGAAAGGGGGGAAGACCATGAACGGCCATAGGGTTGAGAATACAGCGGCAGCGATTTCCTACATTGAAGCGCATCTCAATGAAAAACTGGATTTAGACACTGTTGCAAATGCGGTTTGCTATTCCAAGTACCACCTGCACCGAATGTTTACAGACAC
>CANDEH010000054.1 GCA_947383645.1 uncultured Clostridia bacterium
TGTTTGACAAGAAATCGTTACTTTAACCAGATGTGTCTTTTGCACTTTGCACAAAATCCACCACTTTCCGCTCCGCAGCTCTGTCTGGCCCGCTGAAAAATTTTGCAAATGTTGTGAATACGCGCAGTTTTAAGAACTTTTTCCGAACCTTGCCAAAAAGGCCCCGGCTCCGCCCTTGCATTTCCTGTCGAAGCCCGCTACAATAGGGAAAAGATCAAGAAAACGCCCGCCCATCGGCGGGACGGCTGCGGGGTGGAGATGCGATGGACAAGCGGCAGGCACTGAAAACCTACTTTGGCCACAGCGCCTTCCGGCCAGGGCAGGAGGCGTTGATCGACGCGGTCCTTGCCGGTCGGGATGTGCTGGGGGTGATGCCCACCGGGGCGGGGAAGTCCGTGTGCTACCAGCTGCCGGCGCTGCTGCTGCCGGGGGTGACGGTGGTGCTCTCGCCGCTGATCTCCCTGATGGCCGACCAGGTGGCGGCCTTGCGGGAGGCGGGGATTGAGGCGGCGTTTTTGAACTCCTCCCTCTCCGCCGAGGCGTACCGGGAGGTCCTTCGCCGGGCCCGCCGGGGGGAACTGCGGCTCATCTATGTGGCTCCGGAGCGGCTGACGGCCCCGGCCTTCCTCCGCTTCGCCCAGTCCGGGGCGGTGAGCCTCATCGCCGTGGACGAGGCCCACTGCGTCTCCCAGTGGGGCCAGGATTTCCGCCCCAGCTATCTGGGAATCGCGGATTTTATTGCCGCCCTGCCCCAGCGGCCGGTGGTAGCGGCCTTCACCGCCACGGCTACCGCCCGGGTGAAGGAGGACGTGGCCCGGCTGCTGGGGCTCCGGGACCCCCTCTGCGTCACCACGGGGTTCGACCGGCCCAACCTGTACTTCGACGTGGTGACCCCCAGGAACAGAGACGCCTGCCTCTTAGAGCTGCTGCGGAAGTACCGGGGGCGCAGCGGCATTGTCTACTGCGCCACCCGGGCCAAGGTGGAGCACGTGTGCCGGCTCCTTCAGGAGAAGGGGTTCAGCGCCACCCGCTACCACGCGGGGCTCAGCGACGAGGAGCGGCGGCAGAATCAGGAGGACTTTGTCTATGACCGGCGGCTTGTCATGGTGGCCACCAACGCCTTTGGTATGGGGATTGACAAGTCCAACGTGGGCTTCGTCCTCCACTACAACATGCCCAAGAACCTGGAGAGCTACTACCAGGAGGCGGGCCGGGCGGGCCGGGACGGCTCCCCCGCGGACTGCGTCCTCCTCTTCCAGCCCGGGGATGTGCGCACCGCCCGGTACCTCATCGAGAACGGCCGGGACAACGAGGCCCTCAGCGAGGAGCAGCGCTCGGCGGTGCAGGCGGAGGACCTGGCCCGGCTGGATCAGATGACGGCCTACTGCAAGACACGGAACTGCCTGCGCGCCTGTCTGCTGGGCTACTTCGGGGAGGCGGCCCCCCCGGTCTGCGGGAACTGCGGCACCTGTAAAGGGAGCTACATACAAAAGGATATCACCATAGAGGCCCAGAAGATCCTCTCCTGTGTGGCCCGGGTGGAGCGGAAGTATACCTATGGACTGGGGATGACGATGTATGTGCGGATGCTCTCCGGCAGCAAAGAGCAGAGGATCACCCAGATGGGGCTGGACCAGCTGCCCACCTACGGGATTCTCTCTGACCTGCCCCGGAACGTGATCCGGGAGTACATAGAGCATTTGATCTCCTCGGGCTACCTCGCCCTCTCCCAGGGGGAGTATCCGGTGCTGGGGCTGACAGCGCAGGCCCGGGAGGTGCTCTTCTGCGGTCAGACCGTGTCCATCCCCGTGAAGCAGCAGCCGCCCGCCGCCCAGATCGAGGGATCCGGGCGCAAAAAGCGCCGGCGGCGGGAGGAGGAGGCCGGGGAGGTGTTCTTCGAGAACCCGGATGACGCCCTCATGGAGCGCCTGCGCGCCCTCCGGTTCCGCCTGGCCCGGGAGGCCCAGGTGCCCGCCTACGTGATCTTCACCAACGCCACCCTCTCCGCCATGGCCGCCCGGCGGCCCACCACCACCGCGGAGCTGCTGGACATCCCCGGCGTGGGAGAGAAGCGGGCCTTCCGCTACGGCGCGGCGTTTCTGGAGCTCATCCGGGACTTCTGCGGGTAGCGGCCGATATATTGATGAGTGTAAATGGAATGATTTTGCCGCTGCTGTCCGCTGTTTTGAACAGGCTGTGCGGCGTCAGGGGCCGGCCTGTCTGTGGGAGTTCACAAAAACTTCACAGTTTGGTCGCAGATTCTTCAGGTTTTCGCGGGGAGAATCTGGTAAGATGGGACCATGCCAAACGGGAGCTCACCCTCCGCGGCGGAGGCGGCTCTCCCCGATGTTCCCCCCACCACGTCCCGGCTCCGGCCGGAGAATATTCGACCTGCTTGACGTCGCGGCAACCGCTGTGAATGAGCCGACAAGTCTATTACTCAGGCGCAGTCCCTTTGGGACTGCGCCTGAGACAATTTTATTTCGTTTGAGACCCGCTGGCGCTGGGCTCTCAAACGAGGGGGAAAAGGTGTCGTTTGAAATCCTTGGATTTCAAACGAGGATTTCAATTACGGGGGGCTTTTTTTCGGGAAGCGGCCTTGGCCGCTTCCCGAAAAAAAGGACCGGGCCGAGCGCGGCCCGCAGGGTGTTTTTCCGAAAACGCGGTTTCCGGAAAAACGATTTCAGTTTTTTTGCGCCGGAGGCGCAAACTCCTCGGCGGAGCGCCTTTTTCGCGCCTGTTGGCGCGAATAGCCCTTGGCAGGGTTTCGCCGCTCGCAAGCGGCGAAATAAATTGAAATTATTTTTGCCGGAAACCGCATTTTCGGCAAAAATACTTCTCGCGGAGCGGAGTGTCGCAGGCCCCCTGCTGTCCCCCGCGGGGGACAGCAGGGGGCCAAGGCGCAGAGCGCAGCGCAAATCCCTCAAATGAAAGGACCAGTCCGCAGACTGGTCCTTTCATTTGACTTATTTTTTGTTATACGCTTCGATGCCCTTGGCCAGAAGGTCCACGGCACGGCGCAGGTCCTCCTCCTTGAGCACGTAGGCGATGCGGATCTCGTCCACGCCCCGGCCGGGGGTAGCGTAGAAGGACTCGCCGGGGGCGAACATCACCGTCTCGCCGTTGTCGGAGAAGTCGGTGAGCAGCCACTTCTGGAAGGTGTCCGCGCTGTCTACCGGCAGCTTCGCCATCAGGTAGAAGGCGCCCTTGGGGCAGCTGCACACCACGCCGGGGATCTTCTTGAGACCCTCCACCACGGTGTCACGGCGGCGCTTGTACTCCTCCCGGGTGACGTTGAAGTAGTCCGAGGGCACGGAGTACAGCGCGGCGGAGGCCACCTGGTCCAGGGTCGCCACGGAGAGGCGGGCCTGGCAGTACTTCATGGCGTGGGACATGAGTTCTTTGTTCTTGGAGATCAGCGCGCCGATGCGGGCGCCGCAGGCGGAGAAGCGCTTGGACACGGAGTCGATGACCACCACGTTGTCCGCCGCGTCGGGGAAGCTGGCTAAAGTCGCCAGGTCCTCGCCGCCGTAGACAAACTCCCGGTAGACCTCGTCGCCGATGACGAAGATGTCATGCTCCCTGGCCACGTCGGCGATCATCCGGAGCTGCTCCGGGGTGAGGACCATGCCGGTGGGGTTGCCGGGGTTGGTGACCACCATGGCCCGGGTCTTGTCGTTGATGAGGGCCTCGATCCGGGCGCGGTCGGCGTAGAAGTAGCCCTCCTCCGGGGTGGTGCTCAGGGGGCGGATGGATCCGCCGGCGGTCTTGATGAAGGTGTTGTAGTTGGGGTAGAAGGGCTCGGGAATGATTACCTCGTCGCCGTCGTCCAGAATGCAGTTGAAGAGGATCTGGAGGGCCTCGCTGCCGCCGGTGGTAATCAGGATGTCGGACTCCGAGAGCTCCACATCCAGGCGGGCGTAGTAGTCCTGGACGGCCTTAATCATGGCGGGGATGCCGGGGGAGGGGGCGTACTCCAGCACCGGCTCCTGGAAATTCTTCACCGCCTCAAAGAAGGCGGGGGGGGTGGCGATGTCCGGCTGGCCGATGTTCAGGTGGTAGATCTTCTTGCCGGCGGCCTTGGCCGCCACGGCGTAGGGGTGGAACTTGCGCATGGGGGACAGCCCGCATTTCTGGGCCTTGCTGGAAAATTTCATAACAATCCTCTCCTCTTTACTGATGTCGTCCGCAGTTTCCTGTTCTCTGATCGTTTTACGCCGCCGGTTCCGGCGGTCTCCTCGCCTCCCATTATACGGCATTCTCCCCGCTTCCCGCAAGGGGGTTTTTCAGGATTCCGAAACGGTACAAAAAATTGGCCGCCTTTTTGCCATCCTGACCAATTCCCCTCTCTCTCCGGAGCACTCCCTTGTCTAAGTATACAAAAACGTCCATACGCGCAGCCTTCCCCCCTCGAGGCACCCCGCTTCCGGAGGAAACGGGGCGGGAAACCGGGGCCGCCGGAAAAATTTTTTTGCCGGCGGCTTCAGAAAAAAATCCAGTATTTTCAATGGATACACCGCATACAAATCAGATGCGCACATAATTATGCACAGCCATTCTTAAAATAACTGTTGCTTATTTGTGCAGGTTGTAGTACAATGTGCTGGAACCAATCATATTAATGCCTGGAACACCTGATGTTCCAAGGGCCATATCCGTTTTTTATTGTGAGGCGCGCGCCGCCGCCGAAGCGGGAGGCGCACGGGTATGATGGTTCTTTTTTCCTGCCTCCAGGGGGGAGGCACAGACCGGAGAGAGAAGACGGAGAAGGCGAGGTGTTGCCCGGCGGAATGGACCCCGGAGGATTCCCAGCATCCCCCTGTGCGAAGATCCAAGAGGCCCTGATTTTGAGAGGCGCACAGCTCCCCTGAGGAGTTGGGAGCGTGCCGCGAGAGAGAAAGGTTGGTAAAATTGAATGAGTGAAGAGAAGAAGAGCACTGGCCGCATGCCAAAGCTGTGGGAGGCCTTGGTCACCTTGGGCATTCTGGTCCTGGCGCTGGCCGTGGGCATTATCCACTACGGGGTCGACCCCCACGTGCCCATGTTCGTGGGCGTCTGCGCCGCGGCGCTGATGGCCATGCGCCTTGGCTACAAGTGGGGCGAGATTGAGAAGTTCATGCTGGACGGCATCTACAAGGCCCTCCAGTCCTGCTGCATCCTCATCATCGTGGGTATCCTCATCGGCGTGTGGATCAACGCCGGCGTGGTGCCCTCCATGATCTACTACGGCCTGAAGGTTCTGCACCCGGCCATCTTCTTTATCGCCACTGTGATTATCTGCTCCATTACGTCCCTGGCCACCGGTACCTCCTGGGGCACCATGGGCACCATGGGCGTGGCGCTGATGGGCATCGGCTTCGGTCTGGGCATGAATCCCGCCATGACCGCCGGCGCCATTCTGTCCGGCGCGTACTTCGGCGACAAGATGTCCCCCCTGTCCGACACCACGAACCTGGCCCCCGCCATGGCCGGCACCGACGTGATGAGCCACGTGAAGGCCATGCTGGTGCCCACCGTGGTGGTTTACGGCATCGTCCTGGCGATCTTCGGCGTTCTGGGCGCCACCCAGTACCACGGCGGCAGCGCCGACATGAGCCGGGTCACCGAGTTTGCCGACGCTCTGAGCAGTATGTTCACCATCAATCCCCTGCTTCTGCTGCCGCCGGTGATCGTCATTGTAGCGGTGGCCATGAAGATTCCCGCCATACCGGGCATTACCCTGGGCATCGTGGCCGGGGCGGTGCTGGGCGTGATCTTCCAGAGCAACTGCGACCTGGGCACCATCTTTGACTACGGCATCAACGGCTTCTACTTCAGCGACGAGATCTTAGGGGAGCTGTCCGCCGCCCTGTCCTCTGATACATACGACACCATGACCACCCTGCTCCACGAGACCGGCGGCATCATGGGCATGATGTTCTCCGTGTCCATGACCATCATCGCCATGATGTTCGGCGGCATTATGGAGGACACCCACCAGCTGGAGGTGGTCGTTGATAAGCTGAAGAAGCTGGCCCGGACCCCTGCCAGTCTGGTGGCCCTCACCGAGGTCACCTGCGTGATCTCCAACGCCACCATGCCCGAGCAGTACATCTCCATCGTGGTCCCCGGCCGGATGTACGCCGAGGAGTACCGCAAGATGGACCTGCACCCCACGGTGCTCTCCGCCGCCCTGGAGGGCGCCGGCACCGTGACCTCCGCGCTGATTCCGTGGAATACCTGCGGCGTGTTTATCGCCACCACCCTGGGCATCAGCGCCGCCCAGTACGCCCCCTTCGCCTTCTTCAACTGGATGATGCCTCTGGCCACCATCCTCTTCGCCTTCATGGGCTTTACGCTGAAGGATCTGAACAACAAGCCCTACAAGAAGGGCAAGAAGGCCGCTGCGGAGCTGTAAGGCAGAGCAATCAGGCATTTCTGAACCAAAAAGGAACCGGCACGCGGTACGTGCCGGTTCCTTTTTGTCTTTACACCTTGTAGGCGAACTCGCCGTTTTTCTCGTTGATGCCGTAGAAGTCCGCGAAGGAGAGATCGAAGATGCGATCCTTTTTGTCGCTGAGGTCCACGCCGTTTTTCACAAGGTAGAGGTACAGCCCCGTGTTGGAGATGTCCCCCAGGTGGAGGTAGCCGGTGAGCTTGCCGCCGGTGAGGATGGCCTTGCGGTACTCCGTGGGGGTCCGGTGGACCAGGATCTCCGCGCCGTCGGTGAGGTCCAGGCGGCCCACAGAGAGCATGGTGATGCCGAAGAAGTTGCTGGTATTCTTGAAGGGGTAGGGTTTGGGGTAGCTCTCGCGGATGCCCAGCATGTTCCAGGCGGCGTACTTGCCCTGGTCCATGGCGTCGGGCCACACGCCGGAGAGGCCGGTGCAGTCCCCGGCGGCAAAGACCCCGGGGGCGCTGGTGCGCAGGTACTCGTCCACAGTGATGGCCCGCTCCGCGGCGATGCCGCTGTCCAGGGCGATCTGTATCCGGGGGCGGACGCCGGCGGCCATGATGATGAAGTCGCAGGGCACGTGCTCCCCGGTGGAGAGGATCACCTCGGTGATGTTCCCCGTACTGTCCACCACCGCGTCGCTGGCCCCGATGCCCAGGAGGAAGCGGCAGCCGTGGGCCTCAAAGGCTTTCTGGTAGACGGAGGCGGCGTAGTCGTCGGTCTGGAGGGGCATCACCCGGGGGGCCATCTCGGCGATGGTGAGCTCCGCCCCCCGCTCGCAGAGGGCAGAGGCGGCGTCCAGGCCCACAAGGCCGGAGCCCACGATGAACGCCCGCTTCCCCTTCCCGAACGCCTGGTCGATGGCCAGGGCGTCGCTGAGGTCCCGGAAGCCGAAGACGTTGGGGGCCTCCCGGAAGTGGGGGATGGGGGGGATGAAGAAGCCCGCCCCGGTGGCGATGAGGAGCTTGTCGTAGGGAACGGAGTAGCTCTCGCCGAAGTACACCATTTTAGCGGCGGTGTCAACCTTTTTCACCGTCTCGCAGGGGATATGGGTGATGTCGTTTTTCTCAAAGAAGTCCGCGTCCACGAAGCTGATGCCCTGCTCGTCCCGCTCATGGCCCAGGTACTTGTGGAGCATACAGCGGGAGTGGACCTTCTCGTCGGTGGAGATGACGGTAATCAGGTCGTCGGGACGAATCTCCCGGAGGGTCCGGGCGGCGGTGATGCCGGCGGCGCCGGCGCCGATGATGACAAATCGCTCCATTCCCTTACACCTCCCGTACTTCGATGGCTTTCCTGGGGCAGGAGCGCACGCAGGCGGGGCCCTCCTCCAGGTGGACGCAGAAGTCGCACTTAATCATCCGCTTTTTGTCCGGGGACACGGCGGGGACGCCGTAGCGGCAGTTCATCACGCACATGAAGCAGGCGGCGCACTTCTCCTCGTCGTATTCCACCAGACCGGTGTCCTGGTTCTTGGTCAAGGCGCCGGACATGCAGGCCCCGGCGCAGTCGGGCACGTCGCAGTGGCGGCAGAAGATGGGGTCGTAGCCGCCCTTTCCGTCGGTGACAATGCGGTTGCGGGAGACGTTCTCCGGGTCGGTGAGGTCTAGGGTGTAGACGCCGCTGCCCCCGTCCCGGCGGTGGGCCTCCATGCAGGCCACGGAGCAGTTCTTGCACCCGTCGCACTTGCTGGGGTCGATAAAAATCCGTTTCATCTCAGCAGTTCCCCCTCTCAGATGTGCAGGGCCTTGCGCTTCTCCTCAATGATGCCCTCCAGGGTGTCCGCGGCGCTCTTGGCATCCGGGTCCACGATGACCCGGCCCCCGGTGAGGCCCACCATGTCCTCGGTGAGGATCTTCGTCACCAGCTTGCTGCCAGTGATGAAGGGGGGCACGCCCAGGTGCAGGGGCAGTCCCAGGGCCAGACCAAAGGCCCCGTCGGCCAACGCCTGCTCCTCCAGCCACTGGGCGGCGGAGAGCACCAACGGCAGCTGGGGCAGGTCCACGCCCAGCTCCTCGGCGATCTCCGTGGCCACGATCTCCAGCCGGCCGATGGCGAGGCACGGACCGAAGTTTAAGACCGGGGGAATCCCCAGCTCCTTGCAGACGGCCTTCAGGTTGGGGCCGGCCAGGTCGGCGGCCTCCGGGGTCATGAGGCCCACGTTCTCCAGGCCGCCGGAGGAGCACCCGGCGGTGAGCACCAGGATATCCCGGGAAATCAGCTCCTTGGTCAGGGCCACGGTGAGGGTGTCGTGGCCGTAGGCCACGCTGGAGCAGCCCACCACACCGGCCAGGCCCTTGATCTTGCCGGCGGCGATCAGGTCGATCAGGGGTTTCCAGCTGCCGCCCAGGAACTTCTTGAGGCTCCCCTCGCTGACGCCGGTGAGGGTGTTTTTGTTGCCGTGGGTGCGGAAGAGGTTCATGGGCACCTTGCCCCGGCGCTCCTTGTAGGCGGTGACGATGGCGTCGATAATCCTGTCGCCGTCGGCCTCCCGGCTCTCGAAGTGGAAGGGCATGTACTCGGCGTTGGCCTTCTTGGCCACCACGTCCAGGCAGATCTGCTTGATCTTCAGCTCGTCGCAGATGGGCTCGATGCCCGGCAGGGTGCAGTTGAACTCGCTGAGCACCGCGTCAATGGCGCCGCAGGCCAGGACGGCCTCGGAGATGTAGTTGTTGCCGGCGTGGCCGTCGAAAATCTCGGTGTAGTGGGCGCCCCGGAGCTGGAGGTCCTGCCCCACGCAGGTGCAGCCCACCAGCTTGAAGCCCTTGGCCCCCACAGCCTTCGCTTTCGCCACCACCTCCTCGTCCAGGAGGCGGTCCTGGATGTAGGTGAAGAGGGAGTGCTGGTGGCCGGTGATGAGGATGTTGATGTAGTCCGGGTCAATCACGTTCATCCCCACCGGGGCGGGACGGATCTCCGGGTCGCCCAGGACCACGTCGTTTAAGAGGTTTGTCAGCTGGAGGCCGTAGAGCCCCGTGGAGATGCCCAGGCGCAGGCAGCTCACCAGCATCTCCACCGGGTCGGAGCTCAGGTTGGTGGAGGTCTTGACGATGTTCTGGAACACCTCCCCCTTGGCGCCGCCGGGCATGATGCCCAGCTCCTTCCAGCGCTTCACCCGGGGGGGGTAGGCCAGCTTCTCCACCAGCTCCATGGGCTCGTACTCCGGGCGGTACAGGTCGCTGAGAACCTTCTCCGCCACCTTCACCGCCAGATCGTACTTGTCCGCGCCGGTAACGTCCATGGCTTTGGCCAGCTTCTCCAACGCCGCCTCGCTGCGGATCTTCCCGTGGGTCAATCCGGTGTCCCGGAGCTGGCGGGCGGTGTTCTCCACCACGTGGATGTAGCAGCCGGAGCCGGCGGCCACCGCCCGGGCGAAGTTCCGGGCCACGATGGTGTCCGCGTCGGCCCCGCAGATGCCCCGGGGGGCGTCGGGGGTAATCCGGCAGGGCCCGTTGGCGCACAGCCGGCAGCAGACCCCCTGCAATCCGAAGCCGCACTTGGTCTTCTGCTTGGCCACCCGGTGGTGGCTGGTCTCCATGGGCAGGGCGCGGATATACGCCTCCATGGGCTTGTCGGCGCTGGGGCAGGTGTTGCAGTTGTTGCAGCAGTCACTCATAACGCTTGTCCTCCTTAAACCATCTTGTCTTATCAAAATCCGTTTGGATTGCAAATTCAATTAATTGGGAAATTATGCATTATCTGCAAGCAGGCTTTGATTAATCGTATCAATGTCATCCATCACCTCTTCAAGGGCATCCTCGGAAAACATCTGATGTATTTCTGGGGTGTATAATTGTTTCATCTGTTCTATTTGCTTCTGAAAATGCTTTAATTGTTTTGGTGAATGAAATGCTGTTCTGGAAAAAAGCGTACTATATACGACCAGAGCACTTATACCACCATCAGAGATTTGTTTCCAAAATTCAACCAAACACCTGTCTGTAGCTTGTATTATTGTATAATTTTCAGCAACAATTTTCTCATAAAAGGACTCAGTCACATAATATTTCAATTTATAATACTCGTCCATTGCACTGAGCCTCTTATTACAATTATCAATTGACTAACCAATATTCTATGTACTGACTTTCACATCAGCGCGAAGGGGGAGGGCATGTGCAAAAACCAGCCCCCGATATCTGCCGCCAGCTGCCACAGCCAGGTCCAGCTCCGGGGTACCAGCCCAAAGAAGTAGGCCCCCACCAGCAAGATCACCGCCAGTACCAGCACATCCACCGCCAGCAGCAGCAAAAACACCCATCTCCTCTCCCCGCGCCGCAGCGCCATCACACAGAGCACCCCGCTGCCCACGGCCTGCATGGCCGCAGCGCCCCACAGCGGAAAAACCGCCAGCAGCGGCAGCAGCAGCCCGATAATCGGCAAAATCCAGCAGACGACCCCCAGCAGCTTCAGCATGAAAAAGCTGACCAGCGCCGCCAGTGTCAGCAGCCCCGCCGGAGGCAGATCCCGTCCAACGCCCGGACCCCTCCGCCGCTCAATCTCCCGAAGATCCTCCTCATCCCACTTCCCGCCATTCCTCTCCACCAAGCTCCCCGCCCCCTGACGCTCCACTCTTCACTCTCTACGCTCAAAGCTCCCCACTCTGGGTATCTCCTATCTCCTATCTTCTATCTCCTATCTGAGCCTCAGCCGTCCTCCTCCGCGTCCGCCTCCACAGGGTGTACCCCGTCGAAGAAGTAGACCCCGCCGGCCTTCCGGTACACGCCGGTGAGCTCCCCGCTGAGGGCCGAGGTGGTTCCATAGTAGTAGAGGGGCACCACGCTCCTGGCGCTGAGAAGCAGCTCCTCCGCGTCGTGGAGGCAGGCCTCCCGGGCGGAGTCCGAGGAGGCGCTGACCACAGAGAGCAACAGGTCGTAGGCCCGGTCGGCAAAGCTCACTAAATTGCCGTCCTTGGGGCCGAACTTCCCCTGCCAGCGGTTCAGGAAGGCTAAGGCGTCGTCAAAGGCGGCATCGAAGCGGAAGATGGCCATGGCGTACTCCCCGCCAAGGAGCAGCTCCCGCTCCGCCTCCTCGCTGAGGCCCCGCAGCTTCACCTCCACGTTCAGCGTGGTCTTCCAGACATTCTGGAGATACCTGGCCGCCGCCTCGCTCTGGGGGGAGGAGACGTAGAGGAACTCTACCTCCGGGAAGTCCTGGCCGTTGGGATAGCCCCCCTGGCTGAGGAGGATCTTGGCCTGGGCCACCCGGGCCTCGTAGTCCTCCTCGTCCTTCACACTGCCGTAGTCCCCCACGGCGCGGTAGTCCCAGAAGACCGGCTCCTCCGGCTCCGTCTGGACGCCGTTAATCAGGTCCTCGGGCAGCAGCACGTCCGGCTCCGGCTCCGTGGACGAGGCCACGGACCACTCGTTGTCCCGGTTGGCAATCCCCCAGGGGACAAAGCCGGTGGCCGGGCTGAGCGTGGGGTCCGTCAGGGCTGCCGTCAGGGCCTTCTGGTCCACCACAGCTGCCAGGGCCTGGCGGACAAATTCGTTGTCAAAGGGCGCCGCGATGCTGTTCATCAGAAGGCCGCAGGTGGCCGGCACCGGCTCCACGTGCAGCGTCCCCTCCTCGCTCCGCCGGGTAATCTCACTGTCGGGGAGGCCGGAGAGGAAGTCCAGCTCCCCGCTCTCCAGGCGGCTGTAGGCCCCGGCGTCCCCAGTGCTCTCCAGGGGGAGGAAGGTGATCTCGTCAGGCCCGTCGGATCGGGGGCTGTGGTAGTTCCGGTTCCGCTCCACCGTCACCTGGCCCTCCTCCATGCTCTTGAGCTGGTAGGGGCCGTTGGTGATGATGGCGTCCTCGTTCCGTCCCCAGGCGCTGCCGTACTTCTTCACCATGTCCTCCCGCACGGGCATGGTCAGTCCCCCGGCGCAGAACTCGTCCAAGAAGTAGGCGTAGTGCCCGGTGAGGGTGATTACAAAGGTGTACGGATCCGGGGCCTCCACACCGGTGAGCAGGGCCCCCTTCTTCTCCCGCTTGGCGTCAAAATAGCCCTTCACCATGTAGAGCTTGCTCACCACCGCCGGCGTCTCCTCCATCTCAAACAGACGCCGCCAGGCGTAGAGGAAGTGCTTGGAGGTCACCGACTTGCCGTCGGACCATTTGGCGTCCTTCCGCAGGGTGAAGGTGTAGGTCACCGAGCCGTCGTAGCTCTCCTCGGTGACGACGCTCTCCGCCGCGCCGGGGACCAAAACTGCGTGGCCGGCACCGTCGTCCTCCCAGCGCATCAGGTTCTCGTAGAGGTGAAAGAGCAGGGTATCCCCCCCGGTCTGGACGGCCTCCACCGGGTCGGCGCTCCGCTGCGCGGCGGCGGCGCAGACCCGCAGCGTAAAGAGGTCGTCGTCCTCCGGCGTCTCATCCTCCGGCCCCTTGCAGGCCGTCAGCAGCGGCAGCAGCAGCGCCGCGATCAGGGACAGGGAAAGCCATCTCTTCATCATAGAAAACTCCTTAAAAAATCGCCCGAGGGCGGTCAGATTTTGTCGATGCAATCTATCATATCATACCATACTCCCCCCGCCGTGTAAAGCCGCTGGACAGAAAAGTTACAAAATGATTACAATTCAGGCGGGGGCAGCGTGTATCCCCGCGATTTTTTCAAGATTCCCCCGACAGCCGGGCATGCGTTTTGTGGTGCATATGTATACCGGATGCGAGGCGATACGGGGGGATCCGAGGACTGGAAGGTCCCCGAAAGGTGCTGATCCCCGCAGGTACAGGGTCAATTTGCGAATTTTTGAATGCGGACTTCATAAATTGCGGGACTGCGCTGACCGCTTGGGAGGAATATCGCGGACAGATGGGATGATGCGGGGGGTGATCCGCGGCCTGTGGAGCTGGAGGAGAAGCTCGCACAGCACGGTCCGCCCTCCGGCAGACAAAGATAAAGTCCAGCTTTCGCTGGACTTTACAGACTGTCAAAAAAGTCGGCAGAGCAGGATGGCGGTAAGGAGGACAGAGCGAAAGGAACCCAAGGACATTCCTCACCGCTGCACGGCGCGGACGCAGCGGCAGATTTCGTCCGCGGCCGAGAACCGGCATTTCACGGAGGAATAGCCTTCCGCTATTCCTCCGTGAAATGCACGTGGTTGAAGATGTGCTCCTCGCAGAAGCAGTGGTAGCCGGCGCAGCGGGAGCAGTAGCGGAAGGACATGTTGGGGTACTCCGCGTCGGTCTTGCCGCAGACGGCGCAGCGGTGGTTGTAGGACTTGGGGGCCTGGCTGGCCTTTACCGTCTGGCGGAAGCGGATGGCCTGCCTGCTGGTGCGGGAGCGCTCCCGCCGGGCCTTCTGGCTGAAGTAGGGGTAGAAGAAGACCACGAAGTTCAAAAGGGCGATGATGGGGGAGAGCACGTTGCCCCAGTCCCGCCGGCCCACGGCGCTGAGAATGTTGTAGGCCAGCAGCAGGAGGTCCGCCCAGGCCACCCACTTCATCTTCACCGGGATGATGAAGAAAAGGCGGATGACGGTCTCCGGGATCAGCACCGCGCAGGCCAGGAACATGGCCAGGTTCACGTAGTGGGTGCCCATGCCGTAGTCCCAGCCGCCGGCGAAGTAGAGAACCAGGGAGGCCAGGATGGTCAGCACCGTGCCGCTGAGGTAGTAGACGGTGAACTTGGGCGTGCCCCAGTAGTCCTCCAGGATGCCGCCGATCCAGTAGTAGAAGTAGAGGAAGAGGGCGAAGTTGATGACATCCCAGGAGGGGGGCAGAAAGATGAAGGTAATCAGCCGCCACACCTCGCCGTGCAGAACCGCCGCCGAGGAGTAGGCCAGCAGGGCGTAGGCCCCGCCGTTGGTCACCAGGTTCAGCGCGTAGAAGATGACGGAGCCGATGACGATGTAGCGCATGAGGTTGGGAATGCCCCAGTAGGGGTGCCGCGCGCAGAAGCGGTCCAGGGAGTCGTAGAGCTTTCTCAAAGGTATGTCCTCCTTGCAGGTGGGTTTCTTATCTTTTCAGTTTACCCGAAACCGGTGGGGAAATTATCACGAAAGTGTAAATTATCTCCTGTTTTGGGGGATGGGGCGGGCTGTTTGCGTCAGTCGGGGCAGATCATTCCGTTGACAAAGCGCATGTTGTCGGAGGCCAGAACCTTTCGGACGTACTTCCACTTGGTGCCCCGCGGCTTCTTGTAGAATTGCAGGAAGTACAGCAGGATGTCGTAGAGCGCCGCCCAATCCCCCTCCCGGCCCTCCTCCGGGAGATAGCGGTGGACGTAGCCGCTCTGGGAGGTGCGGGCGTCAAAGTAGAGGTCGTAGCCGCCCTCCCGGGAATCGCACTGCATGATGGTGGCCCCCTGGCAGCGGAGGAGCAGCCGGGTGAATTCCCCGGCCCGGGCCTTCGTCAGGAGATCTTGCAGGATGTCCGGGTAGCTGTCCCGGCCCTTTGTCCCGATGTTTTGAGAGAAGCGGCTCCCGTCCGGGCGCCAGGCGAAGAGCTGCGCGGGGCGGGAGGGGATGTATTTCAGGGGGGTGAAGCCGGCGGTGTCAATGGAGAGTACGGTGGCTTCCGCCACCTGGAAGTTGTAGAGGTAGGTATAGGGCTGCTCCTCCGCGATGTAGTCGCTGGCGCCGTCGGTCACGTGCTGGAACTGCTCCAGCGCCAGGGCCTCCGCCTTCAGCTCCCGGGCGTACTTCACCGGGATGACCCAGCAGACGAACTGGTTGGACTGGCCCGGGTCTACGCCGTGGGCGGCCAGGCTCAGCAGGGGGTTGGAGCTGATGCCCGTGTACCACAGGTTGTCCCGGAGGACCGGCGACAGCCTGCGGGCAAAGGAGTGCTCCGGCTCGTGGCGCAGATCATCGCCGTTGAGGCGGGTGTAGCGCCAGATCAGGTCCTCCCTCGCCTTTTTCAGGGATGTTTTGCACCGGTAGTTTTTCAGCTCCTCGGGGTCTGTCATATACCACATAACGGCGGCCTCCGGTTCCAAATTACTCCTGGGTGCACAGGGCGGCGAAGCGCTCATAGTAGGGCGTCAGGAAGTCGAAGCCCCTCTCGATCCGCTCCGCCAGGGCGGGGGTGAAGACGGTGTCGTCGTAGGGGCGGTCGCAGCAGAGGCTCAGGCTCTTGCGGCTGATCCAGGGCTCCAGAATCTTGGAGGGGGCGGGCTTTTTCCGGGCGTACTCCTCTCCCTCCAGATGGAAATCCTCCTGCCGCTGGAGCTTTCGGGCCAGGGCCTCCATGGGCCGGGGGTTGGCGGCGGTCTCCCGGCGGAAGCGCTCCATGGTCTGGGCGGTGGCGCTGTAGAAGCCCATGCCGTAGGAGTAGATCTCCGGGGAGATCTCAAAGTAGAACACCGGACGGCAGGTCCACGCCTCGCTCTCCGTCCGCAGGGAGAGCCACAGGTGGTCCTTGTAGGG
>CANDEH010000055.1 GCA_947383645.1 uncultured Clostridia bacterium
ACTCGCCCCGGGGGGCGAAACTCCCCGTCCCCCGTCCCCGCCGCGGGCCGCGGCGAATTCCCCCCCTGCGCCGGGGCCGGCGCACCGCCCCCCTCCACCCACAAATCCAATAGAACGAACGTTGCAATATTTGACAACCTGTGCTATGATACCAGTATAGCGACTCAAATCAATATCCCCTTCCCTTTTCAGAAAGGAAAAAACCTCACTATGGAAAAAGAAAAAACCTTCCGTACCAGCATCGGCGGACAGGCCCTCATCGAGGGCATCCTCATGCGGGGTCCGGAGAAGCAGGCTATCGTGGTCCGGGGCCCGGAGGGCCTGGTGGTCAAGGAGGAGCCTCTGCGCCTGATCCGGGACCGGTATCCCATCCTGGGCCTGCCCCTGATCCGGGGCAGCGTCACGTTTCTTGACAGTATGTTCAAGGGCGTCAAGGCTCTGATGTTCTCCGCGGACTACTTCCCCGAGGAGGACCTGGGCGAGCCCTCCCAATTCGAGCAGTGGCTGGACCGGAAGCTGGGCAACGAGCGGATGGAGAAGCTGGTCATCGGCCTCTCCGTGGTCATGGCGGTGGGGTTCTCCCTGCTGCTCTTTATGTTCATCCCCACCTTCCTCTCCGGACTGGTGGAAACCTACCTCACCGACAGCGTACTGGTGCGCAACGTGGTGGACGCGGCGCTGCGCCTGGCCATCTTCATGGCCTATATGATCTTAGTGTCCCGGATGAAGGATATCAAGCGTGTCTTCGCTTACCACGGGGCGGAACACAAGACTATCTTCTGCTATGAGAAGGGCCTGGAGCTCACCGTGGAGAACGTCCGCGTCCAGCCCAAGCACCACCCCCGCTGCGGCACCAGCTTTCTCTTCGTGGTCATTGTGGTGGCGGTGTTGGTCCACAGCGTGGTCTTCGCGCTGTGGCCGGTGTCCAACGTATTCGCCCGCATCGGCATCCAGCTGCTGCTCCTGCCGCTGATCGTGGGGGTGACGTACGAGTTTAACCGCTACGTGGGGGGCCACGACAACCCCCTGACCAACTTCTTAGCCAAGCCCGGCATGTGGATGCAGAACTTCACCACCAACGAGCCCGACGACGGCATGATAGAGGTGGCCATTGAGGCCATGAAGCTGGTGATTCCGGAGGAACAGGGAAAAGACGCATGGTAAAAGTCACACCCCTCTCTCCGGGCGGATGATATCCACCCCTACGGGTGCGGCATACCCCAGCAGATGAGATACGGCACACCGAATCATCGCACCCTGCGAAAAAGCGATAAACCAAAGTATGCATTCCGCCAGCCCCGGCGGCCTTCGCGGCACCGGGCCAACGAAGTACGCAGCAAGTCCCGGAGGCAAGTCGAGGCGAGGCAGGTAGAGCGGCAGCGGCGGTTTATAGCAAGGCTAAAGACGGGGGTACGCTTCTCAAGACACCTTCCGCTAAGCAAGAGCCACCGCCGCCGCGTCCGAAGTGCCAGGGTTGGACGAGCACCGGTCTACCGAGACAGCGCCGTAACCTGGGGTTTTTAGGGGGTAGGCGTGTAAGGGCCGTGCCCCCTGCGGGGGCTAAGGCCCGCCCACGCCGGACCCCTAAGCGCGCTTTTGGGTACTTTTCCCGCGCAGGAAAAGTACCTCGCTCCGGGGGGCGACCCCCCCGTCCCCCCTCCCGCGCGGGGCCCGCGCCCCCCCGCCGGGCGGCGGATATTCCAGGTCTGTGTGTGAAAAGAGGAGACAAAAAGTATTATGCCTACCACTTATAACGATCTGTATTTAGACATTCGCCGGGAACTGAAGCACGCCGGAATAGAGGCCGCCTCCCTGGAGGCCCGGGAGCTGGTGTGCTTTGGCAGCGGCAAGACCCGGGAGGGTCTGGTCCAGGACGGGCGGCTCTACGTCTCCGCCGAGGTGGAGGGCCGCATCCGCGGCCTGGTGACGCGGCACCTGGCCGGGGAGCCGGTGGCCTATCTCATCGGGGAGTGGGAGTTCTACGGCCTGCCCTTGGACGTGTCCGAGGAGGTGCTGATCCCCCGCTCGGACACCGAGACGCTGGCTGAGGAGGCCATCACCCACCTCCAGGGCCGGGGAAGCTGCCGGGTGCTGGACCTCTGCGCCGGCAGCGGCTGCGTAGGGCTGGCGGTGGCCGCCCACGTGCCGGAGGCCCGGGTGCTCCTGGGGGAGATCAGCGAGAGGGCGGTGCGGATCTGCCGGCAGAACATCCGCCGCTGCCAGCTCACCGGCCAGGTGTCGGTGATGGTGATGGACGCCCTGCAAAAGCCCCCCGCCGTGATCGGGGAGTTTGACGCCATCGTCTGCAATCCCCCCTACATACCCGACGGCGAGATCGCCTATCTGGACCCCTCCGTCCGGGACTTTGAGCCCCACCTGGCCCTGAAGGGCGGCGCGGACGGCCTGGACTTCTACCGCAGCGTGTCGGCGGAGTGGAAGGCGGTGCTGAAAACCGGCGGGAAGCTGTTTTTCGAGGTGGGCATCGGCCAGGCCGACGCGGTGCTGCGCCTGATGCGCACCGGCGGCTTTGGGGATATCAACGTCGCCGCCGACAGCCGGGGCGTGGCCCGCGTGGTCTACGGAACCCTGCTGGAGTCAATTTAATGTACATATTTTCGGACAATCAGCCTGATAGAATCCCTACAGAAGGAAGGTCCCGGCGGCGTCCGGGGGATACGAAAGACAGAAGGAGAACGGACTATGGCAGTGAAAAAGGACAAGAGCACAGTGCCCACCCCGGCGGCGGTTCCCGCCTCGGGGAAGAAGCAGGCGCTGGAGACGGCGGTACAGAATATTGAGAAGACCTTCGGCAAGGGATCCATCATGCGCCTGGGGGACACCCTGAACACGGCGGCGGAGTCCATCCCCACCGGCTCTCTGGCCCTGGATCTGGCCCTGGGCATCGGCGGGGTGCCCAAGGGGCGGATTGTGGAGATCTTCGGGCCCGAGTCCTCGGGCAAGACCACCCTGGCGCTGCACATCGTGGCCGAGGCCCAGAAGCGGGGGGGCGAGGTGGCCTTTGTGGACGCCGAGCACGCCCTGGACCCCACCTATGCCCGGGCTCTGGGGGTGAAGATTGAGGACATGCTGATCTCCCAGCCGGACACCGGCGAGCAGGCGCTGGAGATCACCGAGGCCCTGGTCCGCTCCGGCGCGCTGGACGTGGTGGTGGTGGACTCGGTGGCGGCCCTGGTGCCCCGGGCGGAGATCGAGGGGGAGATGGGGGACAGCTACGTGGGCCTCCACGCCCGGCTCATGTCCCAGGCCCTACGCAAGCTCACCGGCGCCATCAACAAGACCAACTGCGTGGTGGTCTTCATCAACCAGCTCCGGGAGAAGGTGGGCGTGGTCTACGGCAACCCGGAGGTCACCACCGGCGGCCGGGCGCTGAAGTTCTACGCCTCCGTGCGCATCGACGTGCGCCGGGTGGAGGCGCTGAAGAGCGGCAGCGAGATCATCGGCAACCGCACCAAGGCCAAGGTGGTGAAGAACAAGATGGCCCCCCCCTTCCGGGAGGCGGAGTTCGATATCATGTACGGCGAGGGCATCAGCAAGGTGGGCGAGCTGCTGGATCTGGGCGTGAAGCTGGATCTGGTGCAGAAGTCCGGCAGCTGGTTCTCCATGGGGGAGACCCGGATTGGCCAGGGCCGTGACGCCGCCAAGCAGTACCTCAGGGACCACCCGGAGATTGCGGAGGAGCTGGAGACCTCTATCCGCCGGGACTTCTACAAGCTGATGAGCAGCCAGTCCAAGATCGCCGCCAGGGCCGCCGGCCGCGCGGTGGACGTCTCCGCCGAGGACTTCGACGACGAGGATGACGACGGCGGCGATGCGGATTGAGTCAATAAAGCCCTCTCAGCGAAAGAAGGGGCGCATTCTGGTGGTCCTGGAGGACCAGACCATCCTCCGCGTGACGGAGGAGACGGTCCTCCGGTTCGGTCTGACAAAGGGGATGGACCTCTCTGACGACATGCGGGAGGAGGTGGAGCGGACGGCGGCCTCCGCCGGCGTCCGCTCCTCCGCCGCCCATATGGTGGGCCGCCGGGCCCTCTCCAAGGAGGAGCTGCGGGGAAAGCTGATGCGCAAGGGCGCCTCGGAGGAGGCCGCCCGGGAGGCCGCCGACTGGCTGGAGGACATCGGCGCCATCGACGACGCCGGCTACGCCGCCATGGTGGTCCGCCACTGCGGCGATAGGGGCTACGGCCCCGCCCGGGCCCGGGAGGAGCTGCGCCGGCGGGGCATTGACCGGGAGCTGTGGGAGGACGCCCTCGCCGAGCTGCCGGCGGCGGAGGAGGCCATAGCCGCCTTCCTCAGGAAGAAGGCCAAGGACCTCAGCGACCCCAGGGAGGTCAAGCGCCTCACCGACGCCCTCCTCCGCCGGGGGTTTTGCTGGGGGGACGTCCGGGACGCCATGAGCCGGTACACCGAGGAGATCTGGGAGGAGG
This sequence comes from uncultured Clostridia bacterium, assembly GCA_947383645.1. GTDB lineage: Bacteria > Bacillota > Clostridia > Oscillospirales > Oscillospiraceae > CAJFPI01. The sequence goes on from CANDEH010000055.1 coordinate 4,446, forward strand.
AGCCCCATGGAGCTGAGTGAGGCGATCCGGGGCCGGCGCAGCGTCCGGCGGTATACGGCGGAGCCGGTGTCCCGGGAGGTCATTACCGCCGTGCTGGAGGCGGCCTGCTGGGCCCCCTCGGGGGAGAACTACCAGCCCTGGTACTTCCTGGCCCTCACAAAAGCGGAGGACCTGGCGGCGCTGCGGCAGACGCTGGAGATCTCGGCCAAGGTGATGGAGCCGGAGCTCCGCCGCCGCTTCGCGGCGGCCCCCGCGGTGGTGGGGGAGACCACCGCCTTCATCCGCACGCTGGGCGGCGCACCGGTGTGTGTGCTGGCCTTTCTGCGCCGGCAGTACCCCCGGCGGGAGGTGATGATCCTCAGCATCGCCGCCGCGGTGGAGAACCTGCTCCTGGCCGCCCACGACCGGGGACTGGGGGCCTGCTGGGTGGGCGCACCCGTCTGCTGCGGCCCCGGGGCGGTCATCACGGAGCGGTTCGGCCCGCCCCGGGGAGAGCTGGCGGCCATGATTACGCTGGGCCATCCGGCCTGCGTCCCCGCCCCGCCCAGGCGGCGGAGCGGACGGTACGAGATCCGATAACAACACGAAAAAATGCAGGCTGACAGCGCCGCTGTCAGCCTTAGCGCCGCTCCACGGCGGCTCTTTGACAGGAGAACAGTCATGGCTTACACACTATCCTTTGTTTCTTTAGGCTGCGCGAAAAATCAGGTGAACTGCGAGCAGATGATGGCCCTGTGCGCCGCCCGGGGCCACATTCTGGCGGGGGAGGACGCCCCCTGCGACGTGTGCGTCATCAACACCTGCGGCTTCATCGACAGCGCCAAGGAGGAGGCCATCGCCGCCATCCTGGACGCCGCCGCCCGGAAGGCCGCGGGGCAGGTGAAGAAGATTCTGGTCACCGGCTGCCTCTCCCAGCGGTATCAAAGGGAGCTGATGGAGGAGCTGCCCGAGGTGGACGGGGCTCTGGGCACCGGCAGCTACGGCGAGATCGTCCAGGCGGTGGACGAGGTGATGGCCGGGGGGATCCCCCGGCGGTTCGGCGACATCCATGCCCCCCTGGAGGAGGGGGACCGGGTGCTGACCACGCCCCCCTACACCGCCTACCTGCGGATCGCCGAGGGGTGCGACAACTGCTGCGCCTACTGCATCATCCCGAAGCTCCGGGGGCGCTACCGCAGCCGCCCCATGGAGAGCGTGGTGGACGAGGCCCGGGCCCTCAGCGAGCAGGGGGTGCAGGAGCTGATTGTGGTGGCCCAGGACATCACCCGCTACGGCGCCGACTGGGACGGGGCGTACCACCTCAGCGATCTGCTGCGCCGGCTGTGCCGGCTGCCTTTCCGGTGGATCCGGCTCCACTACCTCTACCCCGACGAGTTTACCGACGAGCTCATCGACACCATCGCCTCGGAGCCGAAGATTCTCAAGTACCTGGACATCCCCCTCCAGCACTGCAACGACGGCATTTTGCGGCGGATGAACCGGCGGGGGAGCAAGGCGGAGATTCTGGCCCTGCTTTCGAAGCTGAGGGAGCGCATCCCCGGTCTGGTGCTGCGGACCTCCCTGATTACCGGTCTCCCCGGGGAGGGGGAGGCGGAGCTGGAGGAGCTGTCCGACTTCCTCCGGGCGGTGCGGATCGAGCGGGCGGGGGTGTTCCCCTTCTCCCCTGAGGAGGGCACCGCCGCGGAGCGGATGCCGGACCGTGCGGACGCCGACGAGGCCGCCCGAAGGGCGGAGCTGCTGGTGGACATCCAGTCGCGGATCATGGACGAGTTCAACGAGTCCCGGCTGGGGGAGGTCATCGAGGTCCTCTGCGAGGGCTTCGACGGGCAGTCCATGTGCTGCCTGGGCCGCAGCTACGCCGAGAGCATCGACATCGACGGGCACATCTACTTCACCGCGGACCGGGAGGTGGCCCCCGGGGAGTTCGTGCTGGTGCGGGCCACCGGCGTCATGGACGGGGAGCTCACCGGGGAGCTGGTGGAGACCTGATGGGAGAGCTGCGAAAGATCCCCGGCGTGGGGGAGCGGATTGAGAGGACCATGGAGGCCCTGGGCATCCACGCCATCGCGGACCTTGTGGGGCGGGACCCGGAGGAGCTGTACGCCCGGGAGTGCCTCTGGAAGGGCTATACCGAGGACCGGTGCGCGCTGTACGTCTGGCGCTGCGCGGTGTATTTTGCCGGGCACCCGGAGGCGGAGCCGGAGCGAAAAAAGTGGTGGAACTGGAAGGACGGTTCCCCGTTTTTAAAGGAACAAGAGGAAAAAGAGGAGAACGAGACATGAATCTGCCCAACAAGCTGACCATCCTGCGGATGGTGATGATCCTGCCCTTCCTGCTGGTGCTGTATCTGGACGTGACCCACGCCGCCTACTGGGCCCTGGGCATCTTCATCCTGGCCAGCCTCACGGACATGGCCGACGGGAAGATCGCCCGGAAGTACAACCTGATTACGGACTTCGGCAAGTTTATGGACCCCCTGGCGGACAAGATGCTGGTGACGGCGGCCATGGTCTGGTTCGTGGAGCAGGGCCGGATGGCCGGCTGGATGCTGCTGGTCGTGCTGGTGCGGGAGTTCGGCGTCAGCGGCCTCCGGATGGTGGCCAGCGACAAGGGGCGGGTCATCGCCGCCGGCTGGTCGGGGAAGGTGAAGACCGCCGCCACCATGCTGTGTCTCTGCCTGATGCTGCTGAGCTCCTACTCCCTGCGGGAATTCGCCTGGCTGGATACCGTCTGCGTGTGGGTAATCACCCTGACCACGCTGTACTCCGGGGCGGAGTATTTCATCAAGAACCGGGATGTGCTCAGCGACATGTGACAGGAGCGCCATGGAGAACCGGCATTGGGAGGACTTGCAGCCCCTTCGGATCCCCTGCGGCTGGACCGTGCGGCTCCACAAGCTGCGGTGCGGGGAGCCAGCGGAGCTGCCGGCGGAGGACGGGCGCTGGCTTTTTTGCTACACGGAGGACATCCTCCAGCTTCAGGCGGACCTCCGCCGGCGGCGCGACCATCGGACAGAGACGCAGCAGCTGACGGTAGATCTGGGCTGGTACCCGGACGGGGACCCCGCCGGGGCCTTCCGGCTGGCAGCGGTGCTGGACGGCGACTGGGAGCGGCCCCTGCTCGCCTTCACCTCCCGCAGCGAAACGGCGGTGGTGGAGACACTGGAGCACTGGCTCCACCGGGAGCTGATGCCGCTGCGGTATATTGAGGACGCGGAGGCGTTCCGCAAAAATCTCCCCGCCCGGCGGCGGAATACGCGGGAGGAGTGCGCGCGATGACAGCGATGCTTGTACTGGCGGCCCTGGGCCTGCTGCCCTTTCTGTTTGGCGGCGTGATGGATGCCTGTATGACGGCCCACCCGGAGACTCTGCCGCCCTTTCTCCCGATTGGCCTGGCGACGCTGATCCTCTGGTTTCTTCTGTCCTTCGCGGCCTGCCGGTTTGTCCGGGGGATCGGGCGGGTGGTGATCCCCCTGAACCTCCCCGCCCTGGCGGTGCTGGCGCTTATAGGGGTACAGACCCTCCGCGGGAGCTTCTGGATGAACGCCGCGGGGGCATGGACGCAGCTCTTTTACCTGCCCCTGATCCACATGGGCGGGCTTGTGACCCGCTGGAGCGGCGCCATGTTCCCCGCCTTCTGCGCCTGCTTTTTGATGATGCTGGCGGCCTCCTGCCTGGGCGGCAAGGCGGGAGAGAAGCTGCTCTACAGTACCGCTGAGAGATAGAAGGGGGCGTGGCACAGTGGGCAGATTGGTGGGCTTAGAGGAGCTTGATTTCACCAACCGCCAATTCTGGGCATGGTTTCTCTCCGTCAACTACCCCGACGCCCTGTTGGAGGAGACGGATCAGACCATGTACGAGCTGGTGGAGCAGGTTTTGCCGGTGGATGTCCGGTGGACGGACGCCTTCACCGGGTACTGCGACGGCGTTCTGGAGGAGCGGGACGGCTATTTGGACGATCCCACCACCCTGACGGCCGCTTTGGACGGCGGCGACACTTTGAAGATTGCGTTCCACCCCGGGGATACCATTTTCTTCCTGAACGACACTGAGATCGGCTGCACCGGCCCCCACCACAGGGCGGGAACCGTATCCTGTAACCGCCTGCGCCGCCTGCTGCCGCTGGAAAACGGGGCGGCGCTGTTTCAGCTGCTGCTGCCTATGGCCCGCGTAACGCCGGAGGAGGCCGGAGAGATCCGCCCGCTGCTGCGGGAGCACCTGGAGCGAATGGGTGTGGGGCTGCCGCTGGCGTCGGAGCTGGCGGAGTGTCTTCTCTCCGGCATCACAGCGGCGGACTGACAAAAAGCGCCCCCGCCGCCCGCGGGGGAGGGCGCATCCATGCCCCGGCGTCAAACAACCTGAAAACAGCGAAGCGGGTGAGGGAAAACCTCACCCGCTTCGCTGTTCGGGAAACGCCCCGCGTTTACGCCTGTAGGGCCACCACCTTTGTCGCGATCCGCTCCCGAAACATTCCGTCGTGCTCCACAAACACCATCGTGGGGGCGAACTCCAGCAGCAGCGCCTCGATCTGCATGCGGGAATAGATGTCGATGAAGTTCAGCGGCTCATCCCACACGTACAGGTGGGCCCTCTCGCAGAGGCTCCGGGCAATGAGCACCTTTTTCTTCTGCCCGTCGGAGCAGCTCTCCAGGCGCTTTTCAAACTGCACCTGTGTAAAATCCATCTTCTGCAAAATCGCCCTGAAGAGGCTCTCCTCCAGCCCGTGATCCGCCGCGTAGTCCGTCAGCGTCCCCCGGAGGTGGGCGGTGTCCTGGGGCACATAGGAGACCACCAGCCCCGAGGCGGTGGCAACCGTGCCGCCGTGGTCGATGTCCGCCCCGGTCAGGAGCTTCAGAAGGCTGCTCTTCCCGCTGCCGTTGCGCCCGTCGATGGCCACCCGATCCCCCTGCCGGACGGTGAAGGAGACCGGCGGACAGACCGCCTGGCCGCCGTACCGGGGCACCACGGCCTCGAAGGCGGCCAGCCGATCCGCGAAGTGGGCAAGGGGGAACAGCTTCAGCCGCTCCGCGCTCTCCCGGTTTTTCAGGAGGCCGCTCTTCTCCTCAATGGCCCGCTGCTGTCTGTCGGCGATGGCCTTGGACCGCTTCATCATCTTGGCGGCCTTGTGGCCCACATACCCCTTGTCGGCGGCCCCGATCTTGCTGGCCTCCACCCGGTCCGACCAATCCGCCGTCCGCCGGGCGGACTGCCGGAGGCGTCTGATATCCTTTTGCAGCCGCTCATTCTGCGCCTCCTCGGACCGCTGGCGGTCCTGAAAGTCGGCCATATAGGCGGAGAAATTGCCGCTTCGCACCTCAATATCCGCCCGGTTGACGGCCAGGATGTGGTCCACGCAGCCGTCTAAAAACTGCCGGTCGTGGGAGACCAGCAGAAACCCCCGCTTGCGCCGCAGGTACGCCGACACCAGCTGCCGGGCCCGGGCGTCCAGATGGTTGGTGGGCTCGTCGATGAGCAGGAACCGCCCCGGATTGAGAAACAGCGCCGCCAGCAGCGCCTTGGCCCGCTCCCCGTTGGAGAGGGTGTCGAAGGGCCGGTACAGCGTCTCCGCCTCCATCTCCAGACTGCCGAACTCCCGCAAAAACTCCCACTCCTCCGCGGCGGGACAGACCTCGTGCAGGATCTCCAGCGTCGCCCGCTCAGGCCGGTCCACCGGGTAGGGGAAGTAGGAGAACGCCGCCGAGGCGGTAATCCGCCCCCGGTAGTCGTAAGCCCCGGTCAGCAGCCGGAGGAAGGTGGTCTTCCCCCGGCCGTTCCGGCCCACAAACCCCAGCTTCCAATTGGTGTCGATCTGGAAATTGACATTTTCAAAGATATTGTCATAACTGGAGGGGTAGGAAAATGTCAGCCCCTCCACTTTAATCATAGACATAGAGAACCTCCTTCCCGGTGCTGCGCCCAAAGCAAAACGGAGCTGCAAAGAAAGTCATTCCTTGCAGCCCCGATACGGCACAGCGCCGCCTGCCCGCCTTCAGCGGAGGGCGAGACGGTATCAGCGGAGGCCGGGCAGGACAGGTGCGCAGCTTTCTTGCAAATGGGCGCAACTATACCACGCCAACGCGGTACAATTGCCTATTCCAATGTTATTTGCAAGAAGAATTGCGCATCCTTCCACCCCTCTCCCGCTATATTTGCGTCCAGTATAGCACAGCGCGCGGCGGAAAGCAAGGAAAAATCCCGAAACCACGCTGGCCTTTCACGCTATTGGCCCGCGATTCCGGCAAATTCACAAATCACAGCTTGAGGCTGAGATATGCCATAATATCTTGTGACGAGTTCAGTTGCCCAACAAAATTCACGAACAGGGACACGATCAACTGGACTTTTCGTGGAAAAAATAGGACAATAGGACTTGAACACAAGGAGGTTCATTATGATAGAATTAACGTATACGAGAGTGGGAGACTACTACATTCCCGATCTGATACTTGACGAGGGACCGGAACAGGATGTATTCTATGGCAAGTATGGTGATCTAGCTCCGTATCTGTAAGACAGTTTACAGTGCCTTTTTGCCTATGAGCATCATTTGGGTTACTTGGAATCCGAGCCCATGAGCTTGTCCAACGGGATATAGCCTACGAAATCGTAGTGGATTTTGATATTGACTTTGCGCTTATCGGATTGGTCTGCAATCTTTTCCAAATAGATGCCTTTCACCAACTCGCGTAAGGCGTATGGGGTTAGCTGCTGCAAATCCACATATTTGCTGGCCATCTGAATGAACCGGTCCAGATTATCCATCTGTTGGCCCTGCTGGTCAATCTCAACCCTCAAAGACTGAATCTGCTTCTTTAACTCCGACTGCTCATCCTCGTACGTCTTGCTCATCAGAGTAAAGCGTTCATCCGAGATACGTCCAGATACATTATCCTCATAAATTCGGATAAACAGGCGATCCAGTTCGCTTAACCTTTTTTCCGCTTTTGAAAGACGCTTCTGGCTTGTTCTTATGGTCCCTTCGCTCTCCAGTTTTAGCTCTTCTTCCATTACCGACCGAAAGTAGTTCTCATGATATGCGACATACTGTAGGACCAGCCTGATATGTTCCAAAACCAGTTGTTCCAATACAGCGGTTTTGATATAACAGCCATTGCACTTTTCTCTATCTTTACGATGCGTAGAACATACAAAGTAGTCCGGGTACTTTTCGGGGACATTGCTGCTGCAAAAGTACATTCGCTGTTTGCACTCGTTACAATATAGGATGCCAGAAAACAGGCTCGTCCTGCCTGTCCGGGTGCGTCGTACCCGCTTCTCTCGTAACTCCTGCACCTTATCAAAGACTTCTTGAGACACAATCGCCGGATGCGTATTGTAGAAAACAAGTTGGTTTTCTTCCGGATTGAGTCTCTGCGTCTTGTCCCAAATGGAATTTGTGTAGGTTTTGAAATTGACGGTACATCCGATGTATTCCTTGCGCTGTAACATGACCGCTATGGTTCTGACATTCCAACGATACGGCTTTTCCGGGGTCTGGTGGGATGTGTTCCTGCCCTCACGCTGGTGATATGCAGTTGGATTTAGAACCTTGTCATTTTCCAGTGCTTTGGCAATTTGCACCGGGCCGCAACCCTCCATGCAAAGGGTGAAAATCCGTTTAACTACTTGAGCGGCCTCCTCGTCTACAATCCATGTCCTCGGGTTATCCGGGTCCTTTTTGTAGCCATAAGGAGGATTGACCGCTAACGGCTCCCCACGCTCTCCCTTTGCCTTGTTGACAGCACGGATTTTGCGGCTGGTATCGCGAGCATAAAACTCATTAAACCAGTTTTTTATTCCAGCAAAATCATTGTCGATGCTGTTCGGATCAATGGTGTCATAGTTATCATTGATGGCAATGAATCGAACGCCGTATTTCGCAAAAGTGATGTTCGTATACATCCCGGTTAAAGCGGAGTTGCGGCCAAATCTGGAGAGGTCTTTGACAATCACAGTGGAGACATGACCAGCTTCAATTTCATCCAGCATCTTTTGAAACCCCGGTCTCTCAAAACTGGTTCCAGAGTACCCGTCGTCCACGAAAAACAAGGGGTTAAGAAAATGATTTTGTTTTACATATTGGAGCAAGATATTTTTCTGATTGCTGATTGAATTTGACTCGCCTGCCAGCGCATCCTCTTGGCTAAGCCGACAATATAAAGCGGTGATCTTTTCAGTTGCCCGTAACATTTCTGTATCCTCCTTTGATGGGGCAACTGTCAGCATAGAATTGGGTGTTTCCATTATAACAGATGAAGCGTCATTTGTCATTCGCTTTCCTCCGAATTTTTAGCATCCTGCTCCATAATTCGTTTGAGTTTTTCGTCTAGTGTCTCGGTTCCGTCATAGCTGCCCGTTACGGAGTAGATTGTGCCATCTATTTCCCTCTGCACAGTCAGAGCGGGAAACCAACAGGCGGACGGATTCTTGACAATAATGTGTCCTTCCTCATCAAAGCGAGTTCTATGCTGGATGTGATCTTCCGGCAGCGGCGCACACTTGGCGTAAGGATCGGGATTGGTGAATTGATAGCCGGGGACCTCATCCGTCTCTGCGTCCATTAACGGCTCTGCGGGTAATTTTTTGTCCATCTGAAAACCTCCAAAAGTATTTCTGATAATACAATAAAAATCAGCATTGCGCGGAATAGAGCAATGCTGATTTTTATTTGTTTTGTGAGCTGCAAGCTTTGGAGTATAACTGCAAAATTTTAAGCGCATCCTCGCGCTGCTGGGGTGATAATCTACCAAGTGCTTCCGTCAGAGGATTGTCAAGGGAATATGACAAATTGCCAAACAGCAGATAGTCAACGCTGATTGTCAAAATATCGCTCAAACGAATGAGCGTATCCAGCGATACACTCTTTTCGCCGCGTTCTATCATCTGATAAAACCGCAGACTTATGCCAGCTTTTTCAGATACAAAGTCTTGCGTAAAATTCAGCAACTTGCGTCTGCTATGAAGACGTTCACCGAATAGGAGCAGTTCATCATGCGTCATGTTATCACGCCCTTCCAATGGTTCGTATTTTACAACTTTTGGTTCGCTTCTATAACGAATTTTTAGTTGCTATCACGAACTATTAGGTGTAAAATAGAACTGCTACTATACTGCTCAAAAAGGGCAGAATAAATGCACACAACGGAAAGCTATGGTGAAATGATGAAAAATAAATTGTATACGAGCTGTGCCTTTACGGGACACCGCCCTGCCAAATTTCCCTGGAAGTATGACGAAAACGATCCCCAGTGCGTTGAGTTGAAAGCTGTGCTTGCCCGACAGATTGAGAAGCTAGCGGCGGCTGGCGTTACGGACTTCTTTACGGGGATGGCCCTTGGAGTAGACACCTGGGCGGCGATAGCCGTCCTTGATCTGCGGGAGAGAAACCCGGCAATCAAATTCCACTGTGTTTTGCCCTGCGAAGGGCAGGAAACGAAGTGGTCAACCTCAGCCCAAGTTCGATACAGAGACATCCTGCGTGAAGCAGATTCCGTGGAATATGTAAAGCGTACATATGACAGAAAGTGTATGCTGGAGCGTAACCAACGACTGGTTGATTCTGCCGCTCTCCTGCTAGCTGTTTATAACGGGGAGAAACGGGGTGGGACGGCTGCTACCGTCCGTTACGCTCAAAAGGCAGGTCGGGAGATTATCGTAATTGACCCTATCACACTCTCTGTCTCCCATGGTAAAACTGCGCTGTCCCCAGCGCACCTCTGACGGGCGCAAAATGCGCCCGTTCTTCCTGCGCGGATGTGCAGGAAGGAGCGACCAGCTGGAGCGACAAAAGCCACGCCGACGGTGTGTTCGACTGGGCGCAAAGCGGCCAGTCCGGGGATTGGGGGAACCCCAACAAGCCGTATCGGGATAGCCAAAAGGATATCCCGATGCATTGCTTGCCCTTTCCATTAGTGATTGCCATTTTTGCCCCATTGTAGTATACTGATTGCAACACCCCTTTTCGGAGGTAACACGATGACAGATATGGAAAAACGCACCGCCGCCGCCCGGTTTGCGGCGGATTGGAAGGGCCGGGGCGATGAAAAGCAGGAGACAAGCCTTTTCTGGATTGCTCTGCTGCAAAAGGTGTACGGCATAGAGGAACCGGACAAGTACATTTCCTTTGAAGTCCCGGTAAAGCTGGACCATACCAGCTTTATTGACGGCTATATCGAATCCACCCGTGTCCTGATTGAGCAGAAGGGCCGGGATATTGACCTGCGGAGAGGGTACAAGCAGTCTGACGGCAGCATGCTGACCCCCTACCAGCAGGCCAGAAGGTATGCCGGGTATCTGCCCCATGACCAGAATCCCCGGTGGATCATCGTCTGCAACTTCCAGGAGTTCCAGATTCACGATATGAACCGTCCCAATGACGAACCGGAAGTTCTCAAGCTGGCGGACTTGGAGAAGGAGTTTCACCGTCTGCAATTCTTGGTGGACACGGGCAGCGAACATATTAAAAAGGAAATGGAGATCTCCCTCCAAGCTGGCGAGTTGGTGGGCGTACTCTATGACGCACTCTTGAAGCAGTACAAAGACCCGGGCGACCCGGAAACGCTGAAAAGCCTGAACAAGCTGTGCGTCCGGCTGGTGTTCTGCCTGTATGCTGAGGACGCTGGGATTTTCGGAAACCGGAGTATGTTCCATGACTACTTGCAGGGGCATGAGCGGGAAGCCCGGCGTGCCCTGATTGACCTGTTCAAAGTCCTGGATACGAAGCCGGAAGAACGTGACCCATACATGGACGAGGACTTGACAGCCTTCCCCTATGTCAACGGCGGATTGTTCGCAGATGAAAACATCGTAATTCCCCGATTGGATGAAACCATCGTTGACCTGATTCTGCGGAAAGCCAGCGAGGACTTTGATTGGTCTGCTATCTCCCCGACCATTTTCGGCGCTGTCTTTGAAAGCACATTGAACCCGGAAACCCGGCGCTCCGGCGGGATGCATTACACCAGCATTGAAAACATCCACAAACTGATCGACCCGCTGTTTCTGGACGGAC
>CANDEH010000056.1 GCA_947383645.1 uncultured Clostridia bacterium
CCAATCACCCGCCCGCAGGCGACAAATTTCGGCCATAGGCCAAAATTTGCTCCAACGCGTCAAAAATTCCCTTCGGAATTTTTGACACGTTGGAGCGCCCCGCCGGAAACCGGCGGGGCGCTCTGCCCTGGAAAGGAGAAATTTTTATGGGAGATGCTAAAACCAACGCCCAGGCCATTGTGCAGGAACTGGCTGCCGCGATGGAGCGGATCGACAGCGGGGCCTGCGAGGGGCTGTGCGATGCGATTCTTGCCGCCAGGCGGGTGTTTCTGGCGGGGGCGGGCCGCTCGGGCCTGGCGGTCCGCTCCTTCGCCATGCGATTGATGCACCTGGGGCTCACCGCCTACGTCTGCGGGGAGACCACCACCCCCGGCGCGGGAAGCGGGGACCTGCTTTTGATCGTCTCCGGCTCCGGGGAGACCGGGGGGCTCCCGGCGGCGGCGAAGAAAGCCAAATCCATGGGCTGCCGGGTGGCCCTGGTCACCGTCCGGCCTGAAAGCGCCATCGGGGCGCTGGCGGACTGTATTGTACAAGTCCCCGCCCCCACCCCCAAGGCGGAGCACGGTTTCCGCTCCGTTCAGCCCATGGGGGCGCTGTTTGAGCAGTCCTGCCTGGTGCTCTTAGACGCCGCGGTGATGCGCCTGATGGAGCGCATGGGCGTGGACGAGGCGGCCATGTACGCCCGCCACGCCAACCTGGAGTAACTTCTTCTTCAAAGAAAAAGTTACCAAAAAGAGCTCTAATTTCGCTCTATAATTAAGAAGCTGTACCAATAGGCTCAACACACAACTTTGCGGCTAAAATTGCCGCTAACTGCGTTAAAAAATCTTGAAATACACCAAGTATTTCTGCGATTTTTTGCCTTGTTATCTCCAATTTTATCCCGCAAATCTGTATGTTTTACCTATTGGTACAGCTTCTAAGGAAGCACGGAATAAATCGACGTGCGCGGCTTGCCAGACAGATCTTTTGTATGCCGCACGGCAACGAAACTTTCTATCAAAGGAGAACATCATGAAGCTGCAATTGGCCCTGGATGTGCTGACGCTCCAGGACGCCCTGGCGCTGGCCCGGGCTGTGGAGGACTGCGTGGACCGGTTGGAGATGGGGACGCCCTTCCTGCTGGAGTACGGCATGGAGGCGGTGCGGCGGTTCCGCGCCGCCTTCCCGGAGAAGGAGATCTTGGCGGATACCAAGATCATGGACGCCGGCGAGTTGGAGGCGGAGAGCGCTTTTCAGGCGGGGGCAGACCTGGTCACGGTTCTTGCCGCCACCGACCGCGACACGGTCCGGGGCTGCCTGAGGGCGGCCGGCCGGGCGGGAGGCCGCGTGGTGGCGGATTTGATCTGCATAGAGGATTTGGCCGGGACAGCGGCGGCGCTGGAGGAGATAGGCGTCCACGGCCTGGCCGTCCACGTGGGGGTGGACCAGCAGGCCCGGGGGCGCACCCCCTTAGGGGATCTGCGGGCCCTCCGGGGCTGCGTACAGCGAGCGGAGATATCGGTGGCCGGGGGCATCTCCCTTGCTGCCACTCCGGACTACTGCGCCCTGGGGCCCGACGTGCTGATCGTGGGCGGGGCCATCGCCAACGCCGCCGATCCCGCCGGCGAAGCGAGGGCTATCCGCCAGGTGATCGCCCGCTACAGCGGCGGCTATAGCCGATAAATTTGAGAAGCGGCAAAAAGGAGGCGGGAGGAACTGGTGTACCGTAATGTGGCGGACGCAGAGGAGCCGACGGCCGTCAACGACGACTGTCCGGCCGTTGGCGGCTCCGCCGCCTTACGGATGGGGCGTACCCCTTGCAGGTACATCGATGCCGGGCCCCCTTTTATCCGCTGATTTTTGCCGGTTTTCATGTGCCTCGACTGTAAAACGGACAAACCGGGAGAGAAATCCCTGAAAGGGGACTTCTCTCCCGGTTCCGGCTCTCCAGGGGACCCTCTCCCCCGCCCCGCTCCAAGAAGCTGTACCAATAGGTGAAACGTAAAGATTTGTGGGATAAAATTGGAGATAACAGGGCAAAAAATCGCAGAAATACTCGGTGTATTTCAAGATTTTTTAACGCGGTTAGCGGCAATTTCAGCCGCAAAGATGTGTGTTGAGCCTACTGGTACAGCTTCTAATGCTCCATGTCCGCTGTCAGAATGTCGCAGGCCACGGGGGTATAAAATCCCCGGCGGATCTGCTGGAAGTCGCCGCCCTGGGCCAGCAGCCACATCAGCTTGGTCACCACCGCCTCAATGGTCATATCACAGGCCTGGAGGAGATTGTAGCGGGCGGCGGCCCTGGCCCCCACCTCGTAGCGGGTCATATCGCTGCCCTCCAGCATCACCTGGGTGGCGATAACCACAATGCGCCCCTTCTCTGTCAGCGTCTTCAGCTTCTCCAAAAAGTTGCGCTGGTCCACAAAGGGCAGTCCGCCCACGCCGTAGCTCTCGATCACAATGGCGTCGTACCGGTCTCCCACGTAGTCCAGAATATCCGGCTCAATACCCGGAATCAGCTTGAGGAGAAACACCTTGGGACGAAGGGCGTGATAGAACAGCGGCGGCCCCTCCTCCTGCGTGCGGCTGGTGTAGTGGACCACCCGCCGGCCGTCTATGAAGGCCGCCACCGGGTAGTTGATGCTGGAAAAGGCGGCGTAGCTCTTGGACTTCATCTTCTTGGCCCTTCCGCCCAGAATCGCCTGCCCAGAAAACACCAGAAATACCCCCGCCGCGTCCGTCTGACAGGCAAAGCGGAAGCTGTCCAGAAGGTTCTTCCGGGCGTCGGTAACCGGATCGGAGACAGGCCGCTGGGCGCCGGTGAGGATGATGGGCTTGCCGGGCCGCTGGATGAGGTAGGACAGGGCCGCGGCGGTATAGGCCATCGTATCGGTGCCGTGGGTAATCACAAAACCGTCGTACCGGTGGAAATTGGCTTCAACGGCCTCCACCATGAGCAGCCAGTGCTCCGGCTGAATGTTGGTGGAGTCGATATTGAGCAGCTGTATGGCGTCCACCTCACAGAACTGGGCCGCCTCCGGCACGCTCTCCAGCAGCTCCTTCGGGGTGATGGACGGGGCCAGCCCCTCCGCCGTGGCCGTGGAGGCGATGGTTCCTCCGGTGGCAATCAGAAGCAGTCGTTTCATGGTCGCTCCCTCCTATTCAGCGGTCAGGACAGAGAAAAGGCGAGCCGGACAGCTCGTCTCTTCTCCTCGCCTGCACAGCATACAGCCTTCCCCGGCTCAGAGCCGGCGCAGCGGAACGTTACCTGCCCAGTCCCGCGATCATGGCGTCGTCCAGCTTGGCGTCGGGGGTAAACTTATAGACCAGAATATAGACGATAAAGGACCCCAGCATCGCCGCCAGACCGGAGGGCAGGCCGAAGGGCAGCGGAATCACATACTGGAACAGGAATCCCAGCACCACGCCCACGGCGAAGGAGATGACGCCGGCCCAGCGGACGGCGGGATGGCTGTTCAGCAGCTTCAGATCGTACTTGTCCCGGCGCACCACGAAGTAGTCGGCCAGAATGGGGGCGCAGAGGGGCGGGGCCATGGAGCCCAGGACGTTGATGAAGTCGGCAAAGAACAGCTGGTAGAAGGCCAGGGAGCCCAGAATCGTCCCCACGACGCCGCAGATGGCCACCAGCTTCTTCCGGCTGACATGGACGCCGAAGGCGTCCAGCGTGGGACCGGTGTACAGGGCGTTGCAGTAGAGCTCGCTGTTGTCGGTGGTCCACAGGGCGGTGGTCCACACGAACACGCCCAGAATCGCCGCCACAATGTTCACGCCCAACATCCAGATCACGTAGTTAAACTCGTTGATATGGACCGCGCCGATGTAGCCCACGAAGTTCAAAATGGGGTTGGTGAAGATGAAGCAGGAGGCGGCGCACCAGAAGACGGCGGGGATATTCTTGTTGAAGCGGAACAGGTCCACGCCCATCACCGCGCCGGCAATCCAGCTGCCCACCACCACGGTGATGCCGTTGCCCAGACCCAGGCCGCCCAGGCTGCCGGCCTTGTTCAGGAAGGGGCCCACGCCGCCGGCCTGGACGATGAAAATCACGCCCACGCCCACAGCCACGATGAGGATCAGCGGCGCGCAGATATTGGCCACCTTCTCAATGGCGCCCATGCCCTTGATGGCCGTGATCGTAAAGATCACACCCCAGACAAAGCAGGCTAAAAAGACCTCCAGCGTGATGGGGGCGATGCCGGGCCTGCCGATCACCGCCGGGTCAAAGATGATGACGCCGCTGGGGTTGCCGATGAAGGCGCCCCAGATGTCGCCCACCATCCCCGCGATGCTGGCAAACCAGCCCAGGGTCAGAAGTGCCATCACCACCATGGGGATGGCCATGCCCTTGCTGCCGTAGGAGTAGCGCGAGAGAAGGGACAGATTCAGGCCGGTCCTCTGCGCCGCAACGCCCAGAAAGGACGTAATGAAAAACAGCGCCCCCATGCCCAGGGCGATGGCGAGGAACGCCTGCATGGGCGGAAGCCCGGCGCTACCGCCGTAGCCCCCCAGGGTGCCGCCCACGATCAGCCCTGTCACCGCGTAGCCAAAGCCGATCCACACCATGATCTGGCTGCGGGTGGAGCGGCGCTTCTCCATGGGCACGGCCTCCAGCATGAACTCCTCATCCTGGCCCGCCGCCTCGGCGGCGACTTTGTTGTCTCGGATATTCTCATTTTGCTTCATATCTGACCTCCTATTCTACTGTACACACTGGGACTGAAATTTTCTGCGCTCCCTGCGGGCGGGATGTTCCTGCCGCTGCGTCAGTCACCTCCATCCGCTCAGAATGTGCGGAGATACATCACGCCGCTTGTGATATATCAGCGATGTACCCAATATATCTTTTACACCTGCCCTTGTCAAGAGGTAGTATGATCTTTTGGTGAAGGTTCTAAATCATCAAAAAAGAAATTGTTAATATTGCAGTATTGTATCACTGATATATCAGTGATACAATACTTGTACAACTGATGCAAAGGGGAGGCAGCTATGGAGCAGGCCGGCAAAAAACGAACATCCATCACAAATGCCATCGTGGACGCGCTGCGCAACGATATCAACAACTGTACCTATGCCTCCGGCCAGTTCATTACGGAGGGGGAGATCTCCGAGCGGTTCCATGTCAGCAAAACCCCCGCCCGGGAGGCGCTGAACTTCCTCTGTCAGGAGGGGCTGCTGGACAAGATTCCCCGCAAGGGCTACCTGATTAGGCGTCTCTCCTTCTCCGAGCTGCAAAGTCTTTTCCAGTTCCGCCGCATCCTGGAGCGGGCCGCGGTGGAGCTGGCCATCCGTTTCGCCTCAGACGGGGAGCTGGCGCCGGTAGAGGCGCTGGCCCGCCAGCGGCTGAACGTGGACGACGAGGATTTTTACAACCGCTACAATGACATCAACGTCCGCTTCCACCTGTCCATCGCCCAGCTGTCCAAGAATCCCTACCTGGTGTCGGCGCTGCGGAATGTCCTGAACCAGCTGCGCCGGGACCTGGTTATAGACGTGCGCGCCAATCTGGAGAAGTCCCTGGACGGCCACCTCATTATTGTAGAGGCCATCAAGAAGCGGGATCTGGATCAGGCCCTGCGCATCTCGGACGACCAGATTGAGATGGTGGAAAAACGCCTCTACCTGCGGTGAGCTGCCGCAGCTGCTCTACAAAAATTATAAGAAAAGGAAGTGTGCAGACATGGCAAACAACGAACTGTGGAAAATGACCGCGCATCAGGTGAAGGAGGGAAACTTCACCAAGGCCATTCTGGCCATCGGCTCCTGCGAGGCCCACGGCCAGCATGTGGCGGAGGGGTGCGACACGCTGGTGGCCTACAAGCTCTCCAAACAGATCGCCGACCAGGTGCCCGGGATGCTGGTGCTGCCGCCGGTGATGGTGGGCTACAGCGCCCACTACGACAGCTTCCCCTTCTCCCTGACGCTGAGCTACGACACCACCACCCAGGTGATCTACGACATTGTGGAGTCGGTGATCCGCAACGGCATCAAGTGCATCTTCCTGATGAACGGTCACGACGGCAACATCGCCCCCATCGAGATCGCCTCCCGGAAGCTGAAGGAGGTCTACCCGGACGTGCAGATCGCGGCCCTGACCCAGTGGTGGGTCACCGCCGGCAACCTGCTGCCCAAGGACACCTTTGAGGTCTGGGGCGGTCTGGGACATGCCGGCGAAGGAGAGACCTCCATCGCCTACCACCTGTTCCCGGAGTGGTGCGAGCCGGAGCTGGCCACCAGCGTGGTGCCCGATCTGCCCAACGAGATAGAGATTAAGTGGGACTTCTCCGAGCTCACCGACACCGCCCAGACCGGCGACGCCACTAAGGCCACCGCCGAGAAGGGACGGATGATGAACGACGCCATCGTTTCCTACGTGGTCAAGGCGCTGAAGGAGCTGGACGAAAAGGGTTGGACGTATAAAAAATAAGCGGCGCAGCGGGACTGCCGGCGGCAGCCTGTGACCGGAATCCGCCGCCGTGTCAGCCGTACAGGCGGCGGGAAAACATTCCAAGTACGCTGACAGGACATCAGTCCGTCAAAGAAGACGGCAGAGCAGGATGGCGGTAAGGAGGATAGTGCGAAAGGAACCCAAGAGGAGTTTCTTTCGCGTACAATCAGCCGCCCACAGACGACAAATTGCGGCCAAAGGCCGCAATTTGTTTTAGCTTGTCGAAAAACCCAACGGGTTTTTTGACAAGCTGCGAACATGGGAGGAACCCTTTTCGGGTTCCTCCCATGTTCTGTCAGGCCGCTTCAGCGGCAGATATCGACCGCCCGCCAAAGCTTCCTCCCGTCTGTCGGTTCTCTGACGCTTACATAAACGTACACAGCAGGATCGGCAAGAACATGGCCGGCAGGTAGTTCATCAGCGGCAGGTGCTTGATGTCCAGCAGGTCCAGGGACAGCCCGAAGAGGAGCAGGGATCCCACCGTGTTCATCTCCGCGATGACCGCATCCCCCAGGTAGGGCCTGGCCACCGAGGCCAGCAGGGCAATGCTCCCCTGGTAGAGCAGGACGGGCACCGAGGAGAAGAGCACCCCCATCCCCAGGGAGGAGGCGAAGATCAGCGCCGCAATGGTGTCCATGGTGGCTTTGGCAAAGAGGATGCTGTGCTGCTGCAAAAGCCCCGACTCCAGGGATCCGGTGATGGTCATGGTACCCACGCAGAAGAGCAGCGTGGCGGAGAGAAAGCCCTGGGCGAAGCTGCCGCCGCCCCCGGAAAATTTCCTCTCCAGAACCTCGCTGAGCTTCTTGAGCTTGCCGTCCAGATCCAGCCAACCCCCGATGACGGCCCCCAGGACCATGGAGAGGATGGTCACCAGCGTCTTGCTGCCGTCCAGGAGATGGCCAAAGGCGATGTACACGGTGCAGAGGCCGATGCCCTTCATAATGAGCTCGCTGAACCGCTCCGGGATACCCCGGTGCATCAGCCTGTGGAGAGCCAGCCCCGCGCCGCCTCCGGCCAGTACGCCGGCGGCGTTGACAAGTGTTCCGGCCAAAATCATGTCGGTTCCTCCTTGGGAAGAAAATTGGCTATCAGGTCCATCACGATGGCGCCCCCCATCATCAGCCCGGCGACGGAGGGCACCCAGGGCACGCTGGCGGGGACGCTGCGCCGTCCCGGGGGCGGGGCCTCCAGCGCCGCGGCGGGGACGGCCTCCTCGCTGCTGTAGACCACCTTCAGGTGCTCCACCCCCCGCCGGCGCAGCTCCCGCCGCATCACCCGGGCCAGGGGGCACCCGCTGGTCCGGGACAGGTCCGTGATCTCCAGGCGGGAGGGGTCCAGCTTGTTGCCGGTGCCCAGGGCGGAGAGGATGGGTATTCCCCGCTCCAGAGCGGTAAGAATCAGGTCGATCTTGCAGGACACCAGGTCGATACAGTCCGCCACATAGTCGTAGGCGGCCCAGAACTGCTCCCGGTGCTCTGCGTCGTAGTGTCCGGTGACGGGCCGGACATGGCAGTCCGGATTGATGTCCAGCACCCGCTCCGCCAGAACCTCCGCCTTGCTTCGCCCCAGAGTGGAGGTCAGCGCCCCCAGCTGACGGTTCAAATTGCTCTCCCCGTACACGTCCCGGTCCACCAGGGTCAGCGCCCCCACGCCGGAGCGGGCCAGCGCCTCCACGGCGCAGCTGCCCACGCCGCCCAGACCAAACACGCACACGTGGGCGGCGGCCAGCCGCTCCATGGCCGCAGACCCCCAAATCATCTCATTTCGCAAAAATCGTTCGCGCATAAAGACCTCCTCTGCACAGCGGGAAGGGGCGCCTGCGGCCCGGCCCCTGCCGCGGTCACGGCAGGTTCAGACTGCCGCTCCCCGACCCGGCGCGGAAAGGAGCCGGTCCCTATACAGAACCGGCTCCTTAGAGTCTGTTTGAAAACCATCAGAACGCCGCGTCTTGGGGCATTTTTTCCGCTGTGCTGCGTTATTCCCTTGAAATCCACCCGGCATCCCGCTGGTCTTTGACAGCCTGTCCCCCCGCAGAGGGCAAAACTCCACAGAAACGCTTTTTCAGCGATTACCCCACATAGCTCATGCCCTTGTCGTTGACAGCGGCCTCGCCCACGCCCTCCAGCAGGGCGTCGTACCACTCGTTGTAGTCCTCGGTGCGCAGGCTGGCCTCGGCATTGAGGTACCACTGGGGGCGGTTGTCCGCCACGTAGTACATCAGATGGCAGCCGTAGTCGGTCTGAACGATGCCGCTGTCGCCGCTCTTCCGGGCGCTGTCAAAGATCCAGTCGTTGAAGGTCTGTACCATCCGGCCCTGGTAGACGCCGGTGTAGATGCCGCCCTGGGCGGCGTTGCCGTCCTGGGAGTTCTCCCGGGCCAGCTGGGCAAAGCCCTCCTCCGTGCCGTCCCAGGAGGCCAGGAGCTCCTCGGCTTTGGCCCTGATCTGCTCGTCGGAGACGTCCTCCTGGCCGGGGAAGTTGCCGGCGTTAATCAGCACGTGGCGCACATCCACCGTCTTGGTCTCGTCCAGGTAGCGGCGATCAAAGACCACCACATACCAGGTGCTGCTGGGGTCGCTGTTCATCATGGTGGCGTCGCCGGCCTGACGGCCCTCCTCGAAGCACCAGTTGATATAGGCCAGGGTGCCGTTGGCGCCCTTGTCCACTTGGGTATAGGTGGCGTTTTCGTACTTCCCTGCCTCGCTCTCCAGATCCGCGCCGGCGTTGTAGGCGTCCAGAATGGCCTGGGCGGTCTTCTCGGCGGCGTCCATGGCGGCGGTCTTCTCCGCGTCGGTGGCCTCGATGGCGTTGCCGTCGGCGTCGGTCTTCTCCTCGGGGGAGCCGTCCACGCTGACCAGGCGGTAGGCCACGCTGTCGTAGCTGGAGGGGGCGGTGTTGTAGACCTCCCGCACCTGATCCTCGGTGTAGGTCAGGGACTCGGAGTAGTGGGAGGCGAAGGAGGTGGCCAGAACGTAGTTCTTCAGGTTGGACTCATAGACGCCCTTGGGCATGTGCCCCTTGGCCAGATGGCTGCCGTACATATAGTCCAGATACTTACCGTAGGAGGTGCCGGAGGCGGCGGCCGCGTCCTTCATCTCCTGAATACGGGTCTCCACATAGGCGCTGTCCTCGGCGGGCAGGGTGTAGCCGGCCTCCTTGGCGGCGGCGGTGGCGGCGGTGACAAAGCGCAGGGTGCTCACGGCCTGCTCCTTGAAATACTCGTCCCAGGTCTGGGCGTCCTCCTCCTGGGCATTGAAAGCCTTCTGCTCCTTAAAGGAGAGGTTGGGATTCAGACCCACATAGCTCAGGCCGCTGCTGCCCATCTGGCTGACCACGTTGTTGTAGAGGCTGAGGTAGGACTCGTGGTAGTAAAAGGCCACGTCCTCGGCCTTGTAGGAGACGCCGTCAACGGTAACCGCGTTGGTTTTCCGCTCGATAATGCCGCTGTTGTAGACCAGCAGGGCCACGGTGACCGCCACAAACAGTATGCCGATGACGGAGTAGAGAATGGCGCTCTTCCGCTCCGCGGCCTTCCGCTGGGCTTCCTGGGCGGCCTTTTTGTCAACGCCGCCGGCGGCGAGAAATTCCTGACGCTTTTTGCGCTCTCTGGATGCACTCATGATGTCTTTTATTCCTTTCAAGTGAACTATAGACGCGGCCCGCTTTTGCCGCTCCGCGGCGGCGGACAGGCGGCGTCTCTCCAAAACACCACAATAGTATAGCGTATTATGCGGAAAACTGCAAGAAAAAACTTGTTGAAAAAGTGTAAATTTGTACGGTAAGCGGGAGAGGCGGAAGCGCGTGCGCCCGAGGGAAGAAACAGGGCGCCCCGTCGGAACTGCCGGCAAAGCGGACGGTCCATTGCCTGTCGCGTAAACTAACAATTGCGTCCTGTCCTGTTTTGTGCTATGATACATTTCACGATTTCATACCATCGGTTGACAAGGGGCAGCACGCCTGTCGGCGGCCTAAATGGGCGCTGGACTTCGTTCTACCCGCAGGGGGTACGCCCCATCCGTAAGGCGGCAGAGCCGCCAACGGCTGGGCAGTTGAACTTGGCGGGCGACAGCCCGCCTGCGTTCTGCGGCCTCGCCAGCCCTCATTTTTGCTCGCCGACAGGTCCTTCGGAGTTTTTCGGGAACGAAAATGGAGGCTGACAAGGCGGACGAGGCAGCCGGGCTATCGCCCGGCAACGAGGACAACGCCGTCAGCGTCTGTTTTCGCCCCGAAAAACCGTGCTGCCCCTTGTCAGCCAATGGTAAAAAAGGAAAAGGAGATCCTGGTATGCAGTACCGCATCCTCGCCATCGGAGACATCGTGGGAGAAAACGGCCTTGCCATGCTCTCCCGGCACCTGCGCGCTGTCAAGGACCGGTTCGGCGTCCGCTTCACAGTGGTCAACGGGGAGAACATCTCCGGTCTGGGAATTACTCCCAAGCAGGCGGAGGCCGTCTTTACCGCCGGGGCCGACGTGATTACGCTGGGCAACCACACCTTCAACCGCATCCAGATTGCCCGCTATCTGGATGAGTGCCCCTATATCCTCCGGCCCGCCAACTTCACCGGGCGTTCCCCCGGCCGGGGCTGCGGGGTCTACGACGGGGGGGACGGCCTGCGGGTCGCCGTCATCAATCTGATTGGCCGCTGTGAGCTCTGGTTTAACGCCGACAACCCCTTCACCACCGCGGACCGTCTGCTCCGGGAGAATCCCGCCGATCTGACCCTGGTGGATTTCCACGCCGAGGCCACCAGCGAGAAGCTGGCCATGGGCTACTACCTGGACGGCCGGGTCTCCGCGCTGTGGGGAACCCATACCCACGTGGCCACCGCCGACGAGCAGGTGCTGCCCGGCGGCACCGGCTACCAGACGGATCTGGGTATGACCGGCCCCATCCGCTCGGTGTTGGGTATTCTGCCGGAGCAGAGCATCGAGGGCTACCTGGGGGGGCTCCCCGGCCGCTATCAGGTGGCGGAGGACCCCTGCAAGATCTGCGGCAGCTTGTTTACCCTGAACACCGGCACCGGTCTGTGCGAGGGGGTGGAGCGGATCGAGATCCGGTAGCTCTCTTCTGAAAGAGCCCCGCCATCGGCCGACAAGGGGCGGCAGCGTCTGTTTGAAAAGCGTCAAAACGGCCTTTGAATTTTGAATTAGGAATGAGGAATTAGGAGTTAGGAATGGATGTGTCCGGCTCGCGCCGGACAATTTGAAATTCATTCGCCCCAGGCGAATACCTCCATTCCTAATTCCTCATTCCTCATTCCTAATCTCAACTAATTCCTCATTCAAGTTATTAAAACGCAGATTGGGAGGTTTACCATGTCAATTGAGAAAGTCCGCGGGTACTTCCGCACCCTCGGGATCGAGGATCGGATACAGGAGTTCCCCGTCTCCAGCGCCACCGTGGCGCTGGCCGCACAGGCCTTGGGGGTGGAGGAGGCCCGGATCGCCAAGAGCCTCACCTTTAAAATTGAGGACCGGACTATCATGGTGGTGGCCGCCGGGGACGCCAAGGTGGACAACACCCGCTACAAGGCCGCCTTCGGCGGCAAGGCCAAGATGCTCACGCCCCAGGAGGCCGTGGAGCGGGTGGGCCACGCGGTGGGGGGCGTGTGCCCCTTCGTCGTCAACGAGGGGGTGGAGGTGTACCTGGACGAGTCCCTCCGCCGCTTTGACACCGTGTTTCCCGCCGCCGGCAGCGCCAACAGCGCCGTGGAGCTCACCTGCGGGGAGCTTGCGCAGTACGCCGGAACCGACAAATGGGTGGACGTGTGCAAGGGCTGGCGGCCGGAGGGCGAGGCGTGAGGGTCCTCCACGCCGCGGACCTGCACCTGGACAGTCCCTTTCGCGGCCTCAGCGCCGAAAAGGGGCGCCAGCGGCGGCAGGAGAGCCGGGAGCTGCTGGACCGTCTGGCCGGTCTGGCCAACGACCGCCAGGCGGAGGTCGTACTTCTCAGCGGCGATCTGTTTGACGGCGGGCAGGTCTATCGGGAGACGCTGGAACGGCTGGGGGAGGCCCTGGGGCGCATCCGCTGCCCGGTGTTCATCGCCCCGGGGAACCACGATCCCTACACGGGCGGCAGTCCCTACTGCAAAGACTTCTGGCCGGCCAACGTCCATATCTTCCATGCCGCGCGGATTGAGTCGGTGGAGCTGGAGGGCTGCACCGTCTACGGCGCGGCCTTCACCGCCCCGGAGCAGCCGGAGGGACTTCTGGCCGGCTTCCGCGGGCCGGGGAACGGAGGGCTCTCCCTCATGTGCCTCCACGGGGATACCGGCGGCGGCGTGTACAATCCCATCGCCGGGGAGGATATCGCCGGCAGCGGTCTCGACTATCTGGCCCTGGGACACATCCACCAGTGCAGCGGCCTTCTGCGCCGGGGCGGCACGTTCTACGCCTACCCCGGCTGCCCCGAGGGGCGGGGGTTCGACGAGACGGGTGAGAAGGGCGTGCTGTTTGGCACTGTGGAGCGGGGACAGGCGCGGATGGACTTCATCCCCCTGTGCCGCCGCCGCTACGGGATCGTAGAGGCCGACTGCACCGGCCGCACGCTCCGGGAGGCGGCGGAGGCGGCGCTGGAGGACTGTCGGGCGGAGGATATCCTCCGTCTGGTCCTCACCGGGGAGCGGGATACTGCCGCGGATCTGACCGCGCTTCAGAGCGCCTTTGCGCACCGCTGCTTCCAGCTGACGGTGCAGGACCGGACCTGCCTGAGCCGGGACCTGTGGCAGCGCTGCGGGGAGGACAGCCTGCGGGGACTCTTTCTCCAGGAGCTGCGCCGGCAGTACGACCAGGCGGACAGCGAGGCGGAGCGGGAGCAGATCACCGCCGCCGTCCGCATCGGTCTGGCCGCCTTGGACCGCCGTGATCTGTAAAATATTTTTTTCCTCCTTCGAAGCCGTCCGGGGCCTTGCGGGACAAGGCGGGACCGGAGAGAGGTCGTTTTTTTCGCCCCCCATTTTCCGGCAATTTTGAGAGAACTATGCAGTTTGCCTATTGCGTAAACACAAGATATGGTGTATCATGTAGAGGCTTTCGCCTATACCGTGTGGTTGCCGGCGGCAGCGGGAATATTCGACAAAGTTCGGTTTTGATGGAGAATTGACCGGTTTTACCAGTACGACAAGGGGGAAACATCGTTGAAAATCATCAAGAGAAACGGCTCTGAGGCCGCTTTCGACATCACCAAAATCATCATCGCCGTCACCAAGGCCAACGACGCCGTGGACGAGGACTACCGCATGACTGCCGCCCAGATCCAGCGCATCAGCGAGAGTGTGGTGCTCCAGTGCGAGCAGCTGGGCCGCTCCCCCAGTGTGGAGGAGATCCAGGACATGGTGGAGCACCAGATTATGGCCCACGGCGCCTTCGAGGTGGCCAAGGCCTACATCACCTACCGCTACACCCGCTCCCTTGTCCGCCGCTCCAACACCACCGACGACAAGATTCTGAGCCTCATCGAGTGCAACAACGAGGAGGCCAAGCAGGAGAACAGCAACAAGAACCCCACCGTGAACTCCGTTCAGCGGGACTACATGGCCGGGGAGGTGTCCCGGGACATCACCAGCCGCCTGCTGCTGCCGGCGGACATCGTGGAGGCCCACAACAACGGCATCATCCACTTCCACGACACCGACTACTACGCCCAGCACATGCACAACTGCGACCTGGTGAATCTGGAGGACATGCTGCAAAACGGCACCGTCATCTCCGGTACCCTGATTGAGAAGCCCCACTCCTTCTCCACCGCCTGCAACATCGCCACCCAGATCATCGCCCAGGTGGCCTCCAACCAGTACGGCGGACAGTCTATCTCCCTGACCCACCTGGCCCCCTTCGTGGAGGTGAGCCGCCAGAAGATCCGCAAGGCCGTGGACCAGGAGCTGAAGGAGATCGGCGTCATCGTCCCCGAGGAGAAGGTGACTCAGATGGTGGAGGCCCGCCTGCGGGAGGAGATCCGCCGGGGGGTCCAGACCATCCAGTACCAGGTGGTGACCCTCCTCACCACCAATGGACAAGCCCCCTTCGTCACCGTGTTCATGTACCTGGGGGAGGCCAAGGACCAGCGGACCCGGGACGATCTGGCCCTCATCATTGAGGAGGTCTTAGAGCAGCGCTGCGAGGGCGTGAAGAACGAGGACGGGGTGTGGATCACCCCCGCCTTCCCCAAGCTGATCTACGTCCTGGAGGAGGACAACATCACCGAGGACAGCAAGTACTGGTACCTCACCCGCCTGGCCGCCAGGTGCACCGCCAAGCGGATGGTCCCCGACTACATCTCCGAGAAGAAGATGCTGGAGCTGAAGGTGGACAAAAACGGGGAGGGCCACTGCTACACCTGCATGGGCTGCCGCTCCTTCCTGACCCCCTACGTGGACCCGGAGACCAACGAGCCCAAGTATTATGGCCGGTTCAATCAGGGGGTGGTGACCATCAGCCTCCCCGACGTGGCCCTCTCCTCCGGGGGGAACTTTGATCGGTTCTGGAAGATCTTTGACGAGCGGCTGGAGCTATGCCATCGGGCGCTGATGTGCCGCCACGAGCGGCTCAAGGGCACCCTCTCCGACGCGGCCCCCATTCTGTGGCAGTACGGGGCCTGCGCCCGGCTTCCCAAGGGCGAGCCCATCGACAAGCTCCTCTACGGCGGGTATTCCACCATCTCCCTGGGCTACGCGGGCCTCTACGAGTGCGTGAAGTACATGACCGGCAAGAGCCACACCGACCCCTCCGCCACCCCCTTCGCCCTGGAGGTGATGGAGTACATGAACGCCGCCTGTCGGAAGTGGAAGGCGGAGCACAACATCGACTTCAGTCTCTACGGCACCCCCCTGGAGTCCACCACCTACAAGTTCGCCAAGTGCCTCCAGA
>CANDEH010000057.1 GCA_947383645.1 uncultured Clostridia bacterium
TTTGGTTACTTTTCCCGCGTGGGAAAAGTAACTCGCCCCGGGGGGCGAAACCCCCGTTCCCCCGTCCCCGCCGCGGACGCGGCGGATTCCCCCCCGCGCCGGGCCGGCGCGGACAGCCCCCCCCTCGAAAGGAGTTCTCCCCTATGCCTGCAATAGAAGAAATTTTAACCCGCCAGGCCATGCCCCACAGCATCGACGCAGAGCAGGCGGTGCTGGGGTCGATGCTCATCGACGCCGCCTGCGTCAAGGACGTAATGGATAAGCTCCAGCCGGAGGACTTTTACCTGCGGCAGAACCGGGAGATCTTTGAGACCATCTACACCATGTTCTCCTACTCCCGGCCCATCGACGGGCTTACGGTGGCGGAGGCGATGCAGAAAAACGGGGTCTATGACCCCCAGACCACCCGGTCCTATCTGGCCCAGCTGATGGAGGTCACACCCACCAGCGCCAACGCCTTGGAATACGCCGCCATCGTCCGGGACAAGGCCCTGCTGCGGTCCATCGCGGCGGCGGCGGGGGAGATTACCGCCATGGTGCAGGAGGGCACCGGGGAGGCCCGGACCACCCTGGAGGCGGCGGAGCAGAAGATCTACGCCATCCGCCGGGGCCGCAGCGCCCAGGATATGGTCCACATCGGACAGGTGCTCACCGGGGTGCTGGACCATTTGAACGACCTCTCCAGCGGGCAGGTGGGGCTGCCGGGGCTCTCCACCGGGCTCTCCGCCATTGACAACAAGATCCACGGGCTCAACAAGTCCGACCTCATTTTAGTAGCCGCCCGGCCGGGGATGGGCAAGACCTCCCTGGCGCTGAACTTTGCGCTGAATGTGGGGAAGGCCAGCGGGAAGACGGTGGCGGTGTTCTCCCTGGAGATGTCCAGGGAGCAGCTGACCACGCGGCTTCTCAGCGCCGAGGCCTTTGTCAGCAACCAGAAGCTCATCACCGGGAACCTCAGCGAGACGGACTGGGGGCGCATCGCCCAGGCGGCGGGCACCCTGAACCAGACGGATATCCGCATTGACGACAACCCCCTGCTCACCGTGGCGGACATGAACGCCAAGTGCCGGCGGCTGGACAATCTGGGGCTGGTGATTATCGACTACCTCCAGCTGATGACCTCCGCCGGGGGGAAGGGGTACGCCGGGGAGAACCGGCAGCAGGCGGTCAGCGACATCTCCCGTATGCTCAAGATTATGGCCAAGGAGCTGGAGGTGCCGGTGGTGTGCCTGAGCCAGCTCAGCCGGGCCAACGAGAAGCGGGAGGACAAGCGGCCTGTGCTCTCGGACCTGCGGGAGTCCGGGGCCATCGAGCAGGACGCGGATATTGTGATGTTCCTCTACCGGGACGACTACTACAACGAGGACAGCGAGAAGCGGAACATTGCCGAGTGCATCGTGGCCAAGAACCGCCACGGGGAGACCGGCAAGGTAGAGCTGAAGTGGCTGCCGGACTACACCTCCTTCGGCACC
Organism: uncultured Clostridia bacterium; assembly: GCA_947383645.1. Classification (GTDB taxonomy): domain Bacteria; phylum Bacillota; class Clostridia; order Oscillospirales; family Oscillospiraceae; genus CAJFPI01. Next base: position 1,473 of record CANDEH010000057.1, read on the forward strand.
ATTGAGATGCGCTATGGGGAGTGAGCTGCTGCCCGCGCGGCAGTTTTTAAACGGCCTTGCGGGAAAGACCCCCGCCGGGGAGCGGCGGCTGCTGGCGGCGGTGTCCGGGGGACTGGATTCCATGTGCCTTATGCACCTGCTCCTTTGCTGGGGGCGGGAAAATGGCGCGGCCATTACCGCCGCCCACTTCAACCACCGCCTCCGGGCGGGGACGGCGGACCGGGACGAGGACTTCGTCCGCCGGTGCTGCGCCGACTGGGGGGCGGCTTTTGTCCGAGGGGAGGGGGATACCCGCGCTCTGGCGGAGCGCCGCGGGATGACCATTGAGGAGGCCGCCCGGACCCTGCGCTACGCCTTTTTGGAGCAGGCGGCGGCGGAGCGGGACTGCCAGTGGATTCTGACGGCACACCACGCCGACGACAACGCCGAGACCATGATCCTGAACCTCTGCCGGGGCGCCGGAAGCCGGGGGCTTGCCGGCATCCCCCAGGTGCGGGGACAGGTGGCGCGCCCCTTTCTGCGCATTTCCCGGCGGGAGCTGGAGGCCTATGCCGCCGCCCACAGAATTCCCCATGTGGAGGATGAGACCAACGAGCTGGATGACGCCGCCCGGAACCTGCTGCGCCACCAGGTGATGCCGGTGCTGCGGCAGATCAATCCCAGGGCGGTGGAGAACATGAGCCGATCCGCCGCTGTGCTGCGCCGGGAGAGCGAGGCCATGGACCTGGCGGCGGCGGCGCTGGCGGACCGGGCCGGGGCGGCAGCCCGCGGCCTGCGCATCAGCCGGGATATTCTCACCGGCGCGCCGGAGGCTGTGGCCTCCCGGACGGTTCTGGATCTGCTGGCGCGGGTGTGCGGCCATCGGAAGGACTTGACCGCTTTGGACGCGGAGGCGGTGCTGTCCGTGGCCAGGGCGGAAGGGACAGACAGGGAGCGCCGTCTCCCCTGCGGCCTGCTGGTCTGCCGGGAGGGGGAGGAGGTGGCCATCACCTGCCCGCCTCCGGCCCCGGAGCCGGTCCCCCTGACGGCGGGAGAGACGGCGGCGTTCGGCGGCTGGCAGGTGACGCTGGGGGAGACCGCCGGCGATGGGGAGTGCTTCGCCCTGTCCCTGCCGGCGGGGGTGCCCCTGACAGTGTCCCGGTGGCGGCGGGATGACCGGCTGGCCCTCCCGGGCAGCCGGGGGGAGCGGTCCTTCAAGCGGCTGTGCGCCGACCGGGGCATCCGGCCCTGGCAGCGGGACGTTCTGCCGGTGCTGCGGGTGGGGGAGACCCCCGCCGCTGCGCCGTGGATCGGCGCGGATTGCCGGTTCGCGCCGGCGGAAGGAAAGAAGACGGTATTTGTCAGTTTTCATCAAAAGAGAGAGGAGAACGACTATGACGAGTGAGATGGGGCAGGATATTCTGAGGGTTCTGTATACGGAGGAGGAGATCGCCGCCCGGGTGCGGGAGATGGGCGCGGAGATGGCGGAGGCGCTGGGGGACAAACGGCCGATCTTCATCAGCGTGCTCCGGGGGGCCTTCATCTTCATGGCGGACATCGTCCGGGCCTGTCAGGTGCCCTGCGATGTGGAGTTTATCGCCGTGTCCTCCTACGGCGACGCCACGGCCAGCTCCGGCGTGGTGAAGATCACCCACGACATTCAGCAGGACATCTCCGGCCGCCACCTGGTGGTGGTGGAGGACATCCTGGACTCGGGGAACACCCTCAGCTTCCTCCAGCAGTACTTTCTGACCAAGGGGGCGGCCAGCGTCACCATCTGCACGCTGCTGGATAAGCCCGAGCGGCGGAAGAAGGCCATCCGCGCCGACTACGTGGGCTTCGCCGTCCCAGACGAGTTCGTGGTGGGGTACGGCCTGGATTACGCGCAGAAGTACCGGAATCTGCCCTATATCGGCATATTGAAGCCCGAGGTATACGGGGGCTGAGGGGGATCCGGCGCGCGCCGGGGAGAGAAGGAGTGAGAGAAGTTGTCCAAAAATCGTAAGCGTTCGGTGGACGTGGGGTTCTGGCTGCTGGTGCTGCTGGCCCTGGTGCTGGGGTATTACGCCCTCTACGGCGTCAACAGCGGCAGGACCGTGACCTACGCCGCGGCCAAGCAGCTGTTCTACCAGGAGCGGGTGGAGTCCTTCGCTGTAAAGGAGACCACCCTCACCATGGTGGTTCGGGACGCCAACGCCGCCCAGCGCCTCCAGGTCCGCTGTCAGGTGCCCAGCGTGGAGCTGTTTTATGCGGACCTGCGGGATTTGATCCAGGAGCAGTACGCCGCCGGGATCATTGTGGACTACGATATGAGCCCGCCCTACACGCCGCCCTGGTGGTCCAGCATCCTGCTGTATGTGGTGCTGATTGCCGGCATGTTTTTGATGTGGCAGTTCATGATGACCCGATCCCAGGGGGGCGGCATGGACAAGGGGGCCCGGTTCGGCAAGGCCCGCATCCGCTTCGGCGCGGACAGCGCCAGAAAGGTCACCTTCCGGGAGGTGGCCGGCGCCGACGAGGAGAAGGAGGAGCTCCAGGAGATCGTGGAGTTTCTCAAGGATCCGGAGAAGTACCTGGATCTGGGGGCCCGTATCCCCAAGGGCGTACTGCTGGTGGGCCCTCCGGGCACCGGCAAGACGCTGCTGGCCAGGGCGGTGGCCGGGGAGGCAGGGGTGCAGTTCCTCTCCATCTCCGGCTCCGACTTCGTGGAGCTCTACGTGGGCGTGGGCGCCAGCCGTGTCCGGGACCTGTTCAGCGAGGCGAAGAAGTCCGCCCCGGCGGTGGTATTTATTGACGAGATCGACGCTGTGGGCCGCCAGCGGGGCGCGGGCCTGGGCGGCGGCCACGACGAGCGGGAGCAGACCTTAAACCAGCTTCTGGTGGAGATGGATGGCTTCGGCTCCAATGAGGGGGTGGTGGTCTTAGCCGCCACCAACCGCCGGGATATCCTGGACCCGGCCCTGCTGCGGCCCGGACGGTTTGACCGGCAGGTCTACGTGGGCCGGCCGGACATCCGGGGCCGGGAGGAGATCCTGGAGATCTACGTGCGCAACAAGCCCATCGCCGAGGACGTGAGTCTGCGGAAGATCGCCCAGTCCACCGCCGGGTTTACCGGGGCGGATCTGGAGAACCTGGTGAACGAGGCGGCCCTGGCCGCCGCCCGGGCGGACCGGCGGTTTATCACCATGGAGGATATGGAGCGCTCGGTCATCAAGGTCATCGCCGGGCCGGAGAAGCGCAGCCGGGTGGTGCCGGAGCACGAGCGGCGGCTCACCGCCTACCACGAGGCGGGCCACGCGGTGGTGATGTACCGCCTGCCCCAGCACGACCCGGTCCACCAGATCACCATTGTGCCCCGGGGTCAGGCCGGGGGTATGACCATCTCCCTGCCCCAGGAGGACAAGGGCTACTACTCCAGACAGTATATGGAGGAGCAGATCGTCTCCCTCCTGGGGGGCCGGGTGGCGGAGCAGCTGATGCTCAGCGACATCTCCACCGGGGCCAGCAACGACATCCAGCGGTCCACCGAGATCGCCCGGAAGATGGTCACCGTCTACGGTATGAGCGAGAAGCTGGGGGCCATCAACTTTGAGACCGGCAGCGACGAGGTGTTCATCGGCCGGAGCATGGGCCACACCCGGCCCTACTCCGAGGAGGTGGCCGCCCAGATCGACGTGGAGGTGAAGGCCATCATCGACGCCGCCTACCGGCGCTGCGAGGCGCTGCTGCGCGCCGACAGCGGCAAGCTGACGGCCATAGCGGAGTATCTGCTGGAGCATGAGACCATGGACGGCGAGACCTTCCGTCGGATGATGGAGGACGAGCCGGACGGACCGGCGATGCCTGTGGCGGGGGAGTAGCCCCCTCCGGCTGTGGGAAAGCCTGCCCCGGGGCAGGCTTTTTCAGCGGGCCGGGAACAGGCGCCTGCTTTGTGACAGAGGAGGGAGATCGTGCCGTGAAATTGTTTGACACCCATGCCCACTACGACGCGGAGGAGTTTGACGCCGACCGGGAGGCGGTTCTTGCCGGCCTGCCGGAGCGGGGGGTGGCTCTGGTGGTGAATCCGGGGTGCGACCTCCCCTCCTCCCGCACCGCTGTGGAGCTGGCCCGCCGCTATGGCCATGTCTATGCCGCCGTGGGCTATCACCCGGAGAACTGCGCCCCCTACCGGGAGGAGGACCTGGATGTCCTCCGGGATCTGGCCCGGGCGGAGAAGGCGGTGGCCATCGGGGAGATCGGCCTGGATTACTACTGGGAGGAGAATCCGCCGAAAGAATTACAGAGGGTAGTCTTCCTTGACCAGCTGAAGCTGGCGGAGGAGCTGGATTTGCCGGTGATCGTCCACGACCGGGAGGCCCACGCCGACAGCCTTTCGCTGATCCGGCAGTTCCCCGGAGTGCGGGGGGTGTTCCACTGCTTCTCCGGCAGCGCGGAGATGGCGCGGGAGCTGGTGCGGCTGGGCTGGCTGGTGTCCTTCACGGGGGTGCTGACCTATAAAAACGCCCGCAGGAGCGTGGAGGCCGCGGCGGCCGTGCCCCTGGAGCGGCTGATGATCGAGACGGACAGCCCCTACATGGCCCCGGTGCCCAACCGGGGAAAGCGCAACGACTCGGGAAATGTGCGGTATATCTGCGAGCGGCTGGCGGAGATCAAGGGGATATCCCCGGAGGAGTGCGCGGAGATTACCATGGAGAACGGAAAGAGGTTCTTTGGAATTGGGTGAGGAGAGCCGGCGCGGGGCCGGGGGGAGGAGTTCCCTGCCCCCGCACCGCGCCGGGGAACACTGCCGGGAGAGGAGAGCTTTTCTATGGGTACCATCCGCTTTGCCGCAGCCGCCGACGCGCCGGCGCTTCTGGCCATCTACGCCCCCTACGTGGAGGAGACCAGCATCTCCTTCGAGTATGTTCCGCCCTCTCTTGAGGAGTTCGAGGGGCGTATTCGGGAGATCAGCGCCGGGTATCCCTACCTGGTCTACGAGGAGGACGGCGCCATTTTGGGCTACGCCTACGGCCACCGGGCCATGGAGCGGGCGGCCTACGGTTGGAACGCGGAGCTCTCGGTGTACGTGGACCGCAGCTGTCTGGGCCGGGGAATCGGCAGCAGACTCTACCGCTGCCTGATGGATCTGCTCCAGCTCCAGGGGGTGCGCAACGTCTACGGCGTGGTGACCCACCCCAACCCGCCCAGCGAGGCTCTGCACAGGCGTCTGGGCTTTCAGCTGACGGCCCGCTTTCCCGCCGCGGGGTACAAGCAGGGGCGCTGGCGGGATGTGCTGTGGTTCGGCAAGGTCCTCAGCGCCGGTCCTCCCTGCCCCCTTCGCCCCGTGGGACAGGTGGCCTGGGAGGAGGTTTTGGAGCGGTATAGCCGAGGCACATGAGGAGCGGTGGGGTTCGGCGGAACAGGCAGAGGATCCCGGCAGCAGGCAAAAAAGGACCGCCGGCTCGATTTTGGAATCGGGCCGGCGGTCCTTCTCTTTTCCGGCTGAGACGCCGGAGGACCGGCGGCGGGCAGTCTGCGTGCGGCGGGTATCGATCCGCCGTTTCAGACCGCCTCAGTCCCCGGAGCGGGCGGTGAAATAGGAGGTGTTGTCCCGCAGGACAATCACCACCTCCGGCTGGTGCTCGGCGATATAGCCGGCGATGCTCCCCTCGTAGTACCGGGGATCGATGCTGTAGAGACAGTCAAAGGAGGCGTAGAGCAGCGTCTCCAGGGCATTGGTGTAGGACTCGCCGATGATGAGGGCGCTGGGCAGGTCCGGCCGGCCGGTGTCCACCACCGTCTCCCCCTTGTCGCCGCCCATGAATACCGTGTAGAGTACCGTCTCCTCCGCCGTCTCCGGCAGGAGAAACAGCGACGGATCCACCTCCTGGCCGTTGTCGAAGCGGCGGAAGGGAATTTCTGTCCGGTAGGACGCGATGGTCAGGGCGTCCCCCATGGGGCGGAGGTTGAAGAGCTTCCGGTTTCGGGATCCAAGAAAGGGGTTGGGCAGGGTGGTGAAGGCCAGGTCCCCCTCCCCGGGCACAAAGAGGCCCAGGCCCTGCCGTGCATTGACCGTTTCAAGGAGATCCTGACAGACAGCCAGGGCGCCGTGGACGGTGTAGTGGTGGTCGCTGGCGAAGTACAGCGCTTTCGGGCACCCCATGGCCCGGAATTTTTCATAGAAGGAGAGGTAGGGGATGCCTGCCCCGGCAAAGGCCTCCTTCATCGCCGCCTCGGTGGGCTCGTAGAGCCACTGCCGGTTTCGCCAGTAGTCGGGGTAGCGGTCCACAAAGTAGGCCGTCTGCTCCGGCAGGCCCGCATAGTAGAGCTGTCCGCCGTATACCGCCGCCGCCTGGGCCCACTGACCGATTCCCGCGGTGCAGTCCCGGGCGGAGGAGGGCAGGTGCTGGAGGTCCCAGTCGTTGTAGCTGTGGCTGCCCAGGAGGACGTCGCTGTCCAGGAACACGCCGCTGACCGTGGGCTGGCGGAGGACATCCGCCTGAAGGATGGTCTGGAACTTCAGCAGGCTGCCGCGCCGGGGCACGTGGTCGGTGCACCAGCGCTCCCAGGCGTCGAAGTAGTCCCCGGAGAGGAAGCTCTCCCAGGTGAAGGAGGGCGTCTGAGCCAGGGCGCGGTTCTCGTAGTAGGAGGTCCCGTCCTTGGGCAGCAGCAGCGTCAGCGCCGCCGCGCCGAAGAGGAAGGCGAGAAAGCAGGCGGTGAAGAGGAGTTGGGCGGATCGTTTCATGGGAGCCTCTCTAATAATTAGGAATTAGGAGTTAGGAATTAGGAGTTGCGCCGGGCGCGGAGGAAGAGCAGGAGCGCGGCGGTGTGGAGGGCGGCGATACCCAGGCCGACGGGGGTGTCCGTGCTGAAGATGATCCAGGAGAAGAGGGAGAGGAAGGGGAGGAGGGCCAGGGAGAGCAGGATCGGCGTCCCGCAGCGGCGGGGGAAGCCCAGGGCGGTTGCCGCCGCTGCGAATACTGTGCCGGCCAGGGTGAGCAGGGGGAGGAAGTTTCCGTAGCCCCACAGCAGCGGGGAAGTGAAGGAGTAGTAGGCCAGCCGCTCCTCTGTGGGGTGGAAGTACCGCACCCGCACCGCCTGGGGGTGGAGCATCAGGGCGGCGGAGAGGAGCAGACAGAGCAGGATCAGGGTTTTCCACAGGAGGGTCTTTTTCATTTGCACCTCTTTTCAGGCTCAAAAACGGTAGTAAATGAAGGGGTTGAATGTGGAGCTGACGAGCTGGAGGAAGGAGAGGCCCAGCAGAAGGAGGCCCCAGAGCACCGGTCCCCAGCAGAGCAGCGCCTCCCGGCCCCGGCGGCGGAGGGCGGTCTCCGCCCGGTCCTTCACCGGCAGGGAGGCGATGATCCCCGCCAGGAGGAAGAAGCCGTACTGCTTGAGCAGGTAGACGCTCTGACCCGGATAGCCCTGTCCCGGGGTGAAGAGGGCGGCAAGGTAGGTCCCCAGGGCGTGGAGGTTCTCGCAGCGGAAGAGGACCCAGCCCAATATGATGAGGAGCATGGCGTAGAGATGCCGGACCCAGGCGGGGGCGCGGTCCAGGGCCCTCCGCCAGAGGAACCGCTCGCCCAGGAGCAGCGCGCCGAAGTAGGCCCCCCAGAGGACGAAGTTCCAGGCGGCCCCGTGCCACAGTCCGGTGAGCAGCCACACCGCCGCCACGTTGCGCACCTGCTTCCAGACCCCGCAGCGGCTGCCCCCCAGGGGGATGTATACGTAGTCCCGAAACCAGCCGGAGAGGGACATGTGCCACCGCCGCCAGAACTCGGTGATGCTCTGGGAGACGTAAGGGTAGTTGAAGTTCTCCTCGAAGTGGAAGCCGAACATCCGCCCCAGGCCGATGGCCATATCGGAGTAGCCGGAGAAGTCGAAGTAGATCTGCCCTGTGTAGGCGATAGCCCCCAGCCAGGCGGCGGAGGCGGAGAGGGAGAGGGTGCCGAACACCTCGTCGGCCATCATCCCCAGGTTGTTGGCCAGGATCATCTTCTTGGCAAGGCCCAGGGTGAAGCGCAGGGCCCCGGCGGAGAAGTCCTCCAAAGTCTCCCGCCGGCGGGAGAGCTCGCCGGCCACGGTGGTGTAGCGGACAATGGGCCCCGCCACCAGCTGGGGGAAGAGGGAGATGTAGAGGGCCACCCGGAGAAGGCTCCGCTCCGCCCTGGCCGTGCCCCGATAGACGTCGATGACGTAGCTGAGGCCCTGGAAAGTGAAGAAGGAGATCCCCACAGGCAGCACGATCTCCGGCACGGGAACCGGCAGGCGCAGGTCATTCAGAAGCCGGGCAAGAAAGCCGGCGTACTTGAACCAGCCCAGAAGGCCCAGATTCGCCGCCGCCGCGGCCCAGAGCGTCCAGGGCCGGCCCGAGGCGCAGAGGAGGCCGAAGACATAGTTGACGGCGATGGAGAGGAGCATGAGCAAAAGGTACTTCGGCCCGCCGCAGAGGTAAAAGAACAGGCTGAACACCAAAAGCAGGACATTGCGCGCCCCGCACCGACGGGCGGGCGTGAGGAAGTACAGGGCCAGCAGGAGAGTGAGGAAGAAGAAGAGAAAGAGGTAGCTGGAAAATACCATATGCTTTTCTCGACTCCTTTTTTTGAAATTTTTCTTGCTGCCAACGCAAGGGGACTTTGCCGGGGCCTCTTTAAAACGCGTCAGGACAGCGTCTTAATTAGGAATTAGGAATGAGGAATTAGGAATTAGGAATGGATGTGTCCGGCTAACGCCGGACGATTTAAATTCATTCGCCGCAGGCGAATACAGCAATTCCTAACTCCTAATTCCTAATTTTTCTTGCCGCCGCGGCTTTTCAGTTAAACCGGTTCTGCGCCTCGCCGACCCCTTTTTCGATCACGCAGGCCGCCGCGTCCAGCACCTTCTCCAGCGCCTGGCGCACCACCTTTTTCTCCTCGCCGGTGAAGTTCCCGATGACCCAGTCCACCATTTCGTGCTCCGGGTGGGCTGGAGCGCCCACACCCACCTTGATGCGGGGAAAGGCGTCGGTTCCCAAGTGGGCGATGATGTTCTTCAGACCGTTGTGGCCTCCGGCGCTGCCGGAGGCGCGGATACGCAGCTTCCCCAGGGGCAGGGATACGTCGTCGGAGATCACCAGCACGCGCTGGGGCGGGATCTTATAGAAGCCGCCCGCCAGCTTCACCGCCTCGCCGCTGAGGTTCATATAGGTCTGGGGCTTAATCACCAGCACCCGCGCCCCTCCCAGGCCCACCTCCCCGGTGAGAGCGCGGTAGCGCAGCTTGTTGAACTTGACCCCCTCCCGATCCGAGAGCAGATCCGCCGCCATAAAGCCGATGTTGTGCCGGGTGTTCTCATACTGCTTCCCCGGATTTCCCAGGCACACCAAAAGCCACTGTACCGGCCCCGATTTTTTCAAAAAAGCCATCCAACCACTCCCACGCAGCAAATCCAATCCTACGAAACCGCAGCTCCCGTCCCCGCAGAGGAGACCAGATCGCCCAAAATCCGCCCGGAAAAATGAGACAGACCAAGACGAAATGCAGAGCAGCCGGTCAGCAATCAGTCCTCCGCATTATACCAGCAAAAGCCCCTACTGACAAGTAGCAATCAGGAGAATGCGCCTCCCACACCCTCCCAATCCCCGCAAAAGGGGCTGCCGCAATGCGGCAGCCCCTTTTTATAAGTAATCCTGCCCAACCCCACCCGAATTTGCGGCATCAGCCGCAAAGAGCCCCTCGGGAGAGTTTGCGGCGCCAGCGCCGCAAATGAACTGAAATTGTTTTTCCGGAAACCGCGTTTTCGGAAAAACACCTTACGGGCCGCGCTCGGCCCGGTCCTTTTTCTCAGGGGACATCGTCCCGTGAGAAAAAGCCGTACCCCCGTTCTCTCGTTTGAAATCCGCAGATTTCAAACGAATAATTTTGCCATGGAGATCTCCTGATAGATCCGCTCGATGGCCTCGGCGAACATGGGGGCCACGGTGAGGTACTTGATCTTGTCGCTGAGACCCTCGGCAATGGGGGGAATGGTGTCCAGGAAGGCCAGCTCCGTGATAACGCTGTTATTGATGCGCTCAATGGCGGGACCGGAGAGGACCGCGTGGGAGGCACAGGCGTAGACCTTGGTGGCGCCGCCTACCTCCATGATGGCCTTGGCCGCGTTGCAGAGGCTGCCCGCCGTGTCCACCATGTCGTCAAAGATGATGCACTCCTTGCCGGATACGTCGCCGATGACGTTCATCACCTCGCACTGGTTGGCCTTCTGCCGCCGCTTGTCCACGATGGCCAGGTTCATGTGGAGCTTCTGGGCAAAGGTCCTGGCCCGGGCCACACTGCCCACGTCCGGGGATACCACCACCATGTCCTCGCACTTGCTGCCAAATTTCTTGGCGTAGTAGTCCACGAATATCGGATTGCCCAGGAGCACGTCCACGGGGATATCAAAGAAGCCCTGGATCTGAGTGGCGTGGAGATCCATGGTCAGCACCCGGTCCGCACCGGAGGCCACGATCATGTTGGCCACCAGCTTGGCGCTGATGGGGTCGCGGCTCTTGGCCTTGCGGTCCTGACGGGCGTAGCCGAAGTAGGGGATCACCGCGGTGATCCGGCCGGCGCTGGCCCGCTTCATGGCGTCCACCATAATCAGCAGCTCCATCAGGTGGTCGTTTACCGGGCTGCACGTGGACTGGATCAGAAAGACGTCGCTGCCCCGGACGGTCTCGTAGATGGAGGCGAATGTCTCCCCGTCGGAGAAGCAGCCCACCTCGCTCTCGCCCAGCTTGATGCCGATGTACTTGCAGATCTCCGCGGCCAGTCTGGGGTTGGCGTTGCCGGAAAAAACCTTGATATCCTTACCTCTTGAAATCATAAGACAATTTCCTCTTTCCTTTTATCCGTGCCATTGCGGCAGCGTTTTACTTCCCCTTCATCTCCCGGTTGCGTTTGGCCCAGCCCTCTTTATTCTCCTGGCGGACGCGGCTGATGGCCAGAGCGTCCGCCGGCACGTCCCGGGTTACCGTGGTTCCCGCGGCGATATAGGCCCCGTCGCCCACCTCCACCGGCGGCACGAGGCTGGTGTGGCAGCCCACAAATACGTCGCTGCCGATCACCGTGCGGCTCTTCTTGAAACCGTCGTAGTTGCAGGTGACGCTGCCGCAGCCGAAGTTTACATGGTCGCCCACGTCGGCGTCGCCGATGTAGCTGAGGTGGGCCAGCTTGGTTCCCTCGCCCAGACGGCAGTTCTTCAGCTGGACGAAGGCCCCGATCTTGCAGTTTTTCTCCAGGACGCAGCCCGGGCGGAGATGGGCGTAGGGCCCCACGGTGCCCCCCTCCTTGAGCTCGCTCTCCGACACCTGGGAGGAGTTCACCTGGACGTTGTCCCCGATGGTGCAGGAGGTGACCACCGCGTTGGGACCGATCTCACAGTCCCGGCCAATCACGGTGGTACCCCGGAGAATGGTGTTGGGCAGGATAATGGTGCCCTCCCCCACCTCCACACGGGGGTCGATGTAGGCGGTGTTGGGGTCCATCACCCGGACGCCCCGGCTCTGCAGGTGGGTAATCACGGAGTCGTGGCAGGCCACCTGGAGCTGGTTGAGCTCCGTCATGGAGTGGAAGGAGATCATCAGATTGCCCAGGGGCATCACCGGCTCCCGGCTCTCCTCAATTCGCCAGCCCTCGTCCATCAGATCCTTGGCGTGGGCCTGCCAGTCGGCCTCCGTGCCCTGACGGACGTCCGCGTCGGCGGGGAAGCAGTCTAAAATTGCCTGGGAGCACTCGCCCACAAGGAAAAACCGCTGGACTCCCCGCGCCGTCCACGCCCGGGTGCACCAGGTGAGCACCGGGCAGAACATCACATTTTGAAGTATCAGCGGTTTCCCATGATAGTTTTCTTTCTCGTCAGTCGGCAAATAGATTGCCACACAGGTTCGATTCATGGTCAAGCCCCTTTCGTCCTCAGTTTTTTCCATCTGTCGCGCTGTCGCTTTTTGCGGTTGTTCCTATTATATACATCACAAAGCGCAAATACAAGAGGCCCAACCCCTATTTTTCGGGAATTTCGCAGCTCTCCCCCCACTTTCCACCTTCTCCGGGAAAGATATGACGATTTATACAAGAATTTTGACCTGCGGCGGCAAGGACCTCTCCAGCGGCCGCAGAGGCGGTCCGGACGGAGGATTCTCAATTTTTTGTCGGTATTTTCCTCTTTTTCTATTGAAATTCTCGGGCTTTTATAGTACAATGAGGAGCGATTTCTCCGTTGCCGCGGCTCCGGGGAGGAGGAGGGGTTTTATGCTGCACATTGTCCTGGTGGAGCCGGAGATTCCGCCCAACTGCGGCAACGTCGCCCGCACCTGCGCCGCCACCGGCAGCGTACTGCATCTGATCCGTCCCCTGGGCTTCGACATCTCCGAGAAGGCGGTGAAGCGGGCGGGCCTGGACTACTGGCACCTGGTGGACGTGCGGGATTATGAGAATCTTACGGACTTTTTCCACAAAAACCCACAGGCCGCCGATAATCTCTGGCTGACCACCACCAAGGCCCCCCGGCCATACAGCGAGGCGGTCTTCACCGACGGGTGCTACCTGTTCTTCGGCAAGGAGACCGCGGGACTGCCCCGGGCGTTTCGGGAGCAGTATCGTGACCGGTGTCTCCGCCTCCCCATGCGCAGCGAGGCCCGGAGTTTGAATCTGAGCAACAGCGTAGCCATCCTGGTCTACGAGGCCCTGCGCCAGCTGGGCTTTCCGGGGCTGACCGGGGAGGGGGAAATGGCGGGGAATGAGGAATAATTAGGAATTAGGAATGAGGAATTAGGAATTGTCCCCGTCGGGCGTCCCCGTTTCTATTCCGGTTTGGCTCTGAGATCGAATCACTTGCCTGCTTATGTTCGCACAATTGGGGAGAGGGAGCAGGGGGTTCAATGGGAATAATTCCTAACTCCTAATTCCTAATTTTCAATGGAGTTTGCGCTCCAACCATCCAAAATAAAAGGAGGAAATGCCCATGAACTACAACAAGAAAACCGTGAAAGACGTGGATGTCAAGGGGAAGAAGGTCCTGCTCCGCTGCGACTTCAACGTTCCTCAGGATAAGGCCACCGGCGCCATTACCGACGACAAGCGCATCCGCGCCGCCCTGCCCACCATCCAGTACCTGCTGGAGAACGGCGCCGCCGTCATCGCCTGCTCCCATCTGGGCAAGCCCGAGGCCAGTTTTGACAAGTGGGTGAAGAAGCAGACCGAGAAGGGCAAGGACCCCGCCTCCCTCACCGAGGCGAAGTGGAAGAAGTCCCTGGATGCCCTGCGCATGGAGCCCGTGGCGAAGCGCCTGGGTGAGCTCCTGGGGCAGGACGTGATTCTGGCCGCCGACGTGGTGGGGCCCGACGCCCAGGCCAAGGCCGCCGCCCTCCAGCCCGGCCAGGTGATGCTCCTCCAGAACACCCGCTTTGAGAAGGGGGAGACCAAGAACGATCCCGCCTTGGCCAAGGCCATGGCGGACATGGCGGAGCTCTATGTCTCCGACGCCTTCGGATCCGTCCACCGGGCCCACGCCTCCACCGCCGGCGTGGCCGCCTACCTCCCCGCCGTCAGCGGCTTTTTGATCGCCAAGGAGCTGGAGATCATGGGCGGCGCCCTGGCC
>CANDEH010000058.1 GCA_947383645.1 uncultured Clostridia bacterium
ACAATCCCGTTTTGATCGGGGAGCCCGGCGTGGGCAAGACCGCCGTGGTGGAGGGGCTGGCCCAGCGGATTCTGAACGGCGACGTGCCCGAGGGGCTGAAGGACAAGACCATCTTCGCCCTGGACATGGGGGCGCTGATCGCCGGGGCCAAGTACCGGGGGGAGTTTGAGGAGCGGCTGAAGGCGGTCCTCAGCGAGGTGGAGAAGAGCGAGGGGCGGATTCTGCTCTTTATCGACGAGCTCCACAACATCGTGGGCGCCGGGCGCACCGAGGGGAGCATGGACGCGGGGAACCTCTTAAAGCCCAAGCTGGCCCGGGGGGAGCTCCACTGCATCGGGGCCACGACGCTGGACGAGTACCGCAAGTATATCGAGAAGGACGCGGCGTTGGAGCGGCGGTTCCAGAAGGTGCTTATCGACCAGCCCACGGTGGAGGACACCATCTCCATTCTCCGGGGGCTGAAGGAGCGGTTTGAGATCCACCACGGCGTGCGGATTACCGACAGCGCCCTGATTGCCTGCGCTACGCTGAGCGACCGGTATATCTCCGACCGGTTTCTGCCGGACAAGGCCATCGATCTGATGGACGAGGCGGCCAGCAAAATTCGTATGGAGATCGACAGCCTGCCAGCGGAGCTGGACGAGACCGGGCGGAAGATCATGCAGCTGGAGATTGAGAAGCAGGCCCTCACCAGAGAGGAGGACGCCGGGTCCAAGAACCGCCTCCAGCACATCGAGAGCGAGCTGGCGGAGCTGCGCAGCCGGGACGACGCCATGCGGGCCCAGTGGGAGACGGAGAAGCAGGGCATCGTGGGCCTCAAGCGCATCAAGCAGGAGATCGAGGACGCCCGCCACCGGATGGAGGAGGCGGAGCGGAGCTACGACCTGGAGAAGATGGCGGAGCTGAAATTCGGCGTCCTGCCGGGGCTGGAGAAGCAGCTGGAGCAGGAGCGGACCCGGATCGAGAAGTCCGGGGAGGACCGGCTCCTCAAGGAGGAGGTCACCGAGGAGGAGATCGCGGAGGTAGTCAGCAAGTGGACCGGCGTGCCGGTGAGCAAGCTGATGGAGGGGGAGCGGGAGAAGCTCCTGCGCCTGCCGGAGATCCTGCATCGGCGGGTCATCGGCCAGGACGAGGCGGTCACCGCCGTCAGCGAGGCGATTTTGCGGGCCCGGGCGGGGCTCAAGGACGAGCACCGGCCCATCGGATCCTTCATCTTCCTGGGGCCCACCGGCGTGGGCAAGACGGAGCTGGCCAAGGCGCTGGCCGAGGCCCTCTTCGACGACGAGCGGAGCATGGTGCGCATCGACATGTCCGAGTACATGGAGAAGCACACGGTGAGCCGCCTGGTGGGGGCGCCTCCGGGCTACGTGGGCTACGACGAGGGGGGCCAGCTCACCGAGGCGGTGCGCCGGAAGCCCTACAGCGTGATTTTGTTCGACGAGATTGAGAAGGCCCACCCGGACGTGTTCAACATCCTCCTTCAGCTCCTGGACGACGGCAGGCTCACGGACAACCAGGGCCGGACAGTGGACTTCAAGAACACTATCGTGATTATGACCAGCAACATCGGCAGCGCCCGCCTCACCGAGGGCATCCGCAGCGACGGCACGGTGGAGGACTCCGTCAAGGAGCAGGTCACCGGCGAGCTGAAAAACTATTTCCGCCCGGAATTTCTGAACCGCGTGGACGACATCGTGGTGTTCAGCCCCCTCACCGAGGGCCAGATCGGGCAGATCATCGATATCGCCATGTCCGGCCTCCGCGCCCGCCTCAGCGAGCGGCAGATCACCGTCACCCTCACCGCCGCCGCCCGGACCTTCATCGCCCACGCCGGCTACGACAGCGCCTACGGGGCCCGTCCGGTGAAGCGGTACCTCCAGAAGCACGTGGAGACGGAGCTGGCGTCCATGCTGATCCGCGGCGAGGTCTCCGACGGCCAGACCGTCACCGTGGACAGCGCCGAAGACCACCTGACCTTCACCGTACACTGAGTTAAAAAACAAGCGGGGAACTGCCATTGGCGGTCCCCCGCCTGTTTTTCTTTGTGCCTCCTTAACAAAATTCTGTGATATACTTGTCAAACTCCCCATTTTCCGCTACACTATGCTCAGCGATTGGAATCGCTGAGCAATTAGGAATGAGGAATTAGGAATGAATGTGTCCAGCGAAGCTGGACGATTTGAAATCCATTCGCCAAAGGCGAATACCACAATTCCTAATTCCTAACTCCTCATTCCTAATTGAAAGAAAGGGTGAGCATGGTGGGCGGAAAGCTGACGGGGAAGGCGCGGACCGTTGACAACACCCTCTTTGGCGTGCTGCTGACGGCGGCGGCGGTGATGGTGGCCTTTGCCATCGTGGCCCAGCCCAATGTGGGGCTGTTTCGGGGGTTCTGGGATATTCAGTTCGGGGAGGCGGGTCTGATTACCGACCCGGTGTGCACCGGGGGCTGCGGCGCGGCGCTTCTCAACGCGGCGGTGCTGATGGTCCTCAGCGCACTGCTGGTGCGGCTGCTGGGCCTGCCCTTTACCGGTATGGCCATGGCCTGCTGCTTCATGATGGCGGGGTTCGCCCTTCTGGGGAAGAACCTCATCAACAGTACGCCCATCATTGTGGGGGGCTGTCTCTACGCCCTCTACAAGCGGGAGCACTTCTCCAAGTACCTCTACCTCACCATGTTCGGCACCTGCCTGGCCCCTTTAATCAGCTTCCTGATGCTCTACGCCAGGCCCGGGTTCCGCTGGCTCTCCATGGCGGTGTGCGGTATGATTATCGGCTTTATCCTGCCCTCGGTGTCCGCCTACACCGTCCGCATCCACCAGGGGTACAACCTCTACAACGTGGGCTTTGCCGCCGGCTTTGTGGGCCTGGGGGCCGCCAGTATCCTCAAGGGCTTCGGCGTCACCTTCACCACCAGGGGGAGCTGGAGTACGGACTGCCACCTGATTTTGAGCATCTTTACGGCGGTGATCCTTCTGGGCCTTGTGATCGCCGGGGCGGCCCTGGGGTGCCGGAGCTGGGACAGCTACCGCCGGGTGCTCCACCACTCCGGCCGGGCGGTGGCGGACTTCGTCCTCCTGGACGGGCCGGGGGTGACGCTGATGAATATGGGGCTCACCGGGGCCATCGGCTTTCTCTACCTGCTGTCGGTGGAGGTGCCCCTCAACGGGCCCCTGGTCTGCTGCATCTTCGCCATGACCGGCTTCGGGGCCTTCGGCAAGCATCCCAGAAACGTGGTGCCGGTGATGGCGGGGGCGGTGCTCTCAGCCCTGATAATGGGCAACGTGCCCATCACCGCCCCGGGAGTGCTGCTGGCCACCCTGCTGTGCACGGGCCTGGCCCCCATCTCCGGCCAGTTCGGCTGGCCCTGGGGCGTGGCCGCCGGCTTCCTGCACATGGCCATTGTCCAGAATACCGCCATCCTCCACGAGGGGATGAATCTTTACAACAACGGCTTCGCCGCAGGGTTCACCTGTATCCTGCTGATCCCCCTCATTGAGGCGGTGAAGGCCGATCCGGAGGAGTAGACATATGAAAAACAAACACCTGCACGTGGCCCGGCGGAAGATGAGCCACGTGATCGACGAGATCTACACCGCCCTGCTGCGCACCGGCGGCAATGAGGTGCAGCTGCGGATTGTCCGGGAGCCGGAGGGGCTGCGCCTTCTGGCCGTGGGGGACTTCGCCGCGGAGAACCGGCACCATGTGGAGCGCATGGCGGAGCTGCTCCAGCCCGCCGTCCGCACCCCGGCCCTGGTGGAGGAGTTCTGGGAGCTGGCCGGCGGCGACCAGTACACCAGCGACAGCGAGATCGCCCTGGTGGGCCAGATCATCGATCAGGCGGAGATCACCGTGGGGGAGGGCCAGGTGGAGATGAACCTATATATTTCCTATTAGCTGACAATACCCCGCGGCGCTTTTTTCCTCCCGGGCGGAAAAAAGGAATTGTATTTTTCCGCCATATAGTGTAGAATGAACTTATCGCGTTATGATGAAATGGAGGAGCATCTTATGAAAACCGCCCGTTTTGTGCTGAAGATTGTGGGTGCGGCCCTGTCCCTGGCGGCCATCGTGTGCCTGACCATCGCCTTTTGGGATAAGCTCACCGCCTGCCTGCTCTCCAAGCAGGAGAGCGACGATTACGACGACGACGCCCTGTACGAGTAAGCGGCACAGCAAGTGAAAAAGAACGGGTGGTATCGCACGGTGCCCCCCGTTCTTTGTTCCCGCGCTGGTCCGGGGAGGAGGGAGCGGGATGGAGGAGCCAAAAAACCGGCGGCAGCTCCGGGCGGAGAAGATCCAGCGCGCCCAGAGGGATATCAGCCGCCTTCAGCGCTTGAACCAAATCCTGGCCATATGCCTGGCCGGCGCCATGGCGGTGCTGCTGCTGGTGACGCCGTGGAGGCATTTTCGGCCTGCACTGCATAGGACTCCGTTGATCGAGCCCCCCTGGCTGGTTTCGCTGTGTCTGGCGGTCCAGATGGCCTGCACTGTGACCGGCTGCGCCGCGGCGGGATACGCCATCTTCCTGCATAACCGGATTCCCCGGGAGTTTATCCCCCAGCCCGCCCGCCAAAAGAGGGACAGACAGATCGAGGGTTACTGGGAGGCCATGGGCGGGCTCGTGCTTCTGGAGGCGGTGACGCTGTTTTGCCGCTTCTTTTAAGCCTGGCCGCCGCGCAGCCCCCCGCTTTCATTGACAGCCCCCCACAGAAAGAGAGGTTCTCATGGTCCGCCACATTGTATTCGACGTAGACGGCACCCTGCTGGACTCCCGGCAGGTGATTAATGAGGCCCTGGCCCGGACGGGGCGGGAGCTCACCGGGCGGGAGGTGCCCCTGTCCCTGGCGGCGGAGGCCTTTTCCATGCCCTCCCGGCCGGCTCTGCGCCACGTGGGGGTGGCGGAGGAGGATATGGAGCGGGGGCTGGCGCTCTTTGAGCGCTACAGCTACGGATCCGGCCGGGTCTCTCCCGTCTTTCCCGGCGTGTGGGAGCTGCTGGAGGGGCTGGAGAGGGCGGGAGTCCCCATGAGCGTTTTTTCCGCCCGGCTGGAGGATGAGTTCGACCGGGACCCCTCCTTTCCTCCTCTGGCCCGCTTCTTTCGGCGTCTGATGGGGACCCGCTACTCCGTAAACCCCAAGCCCGCCCCGGACGGGCTCCTGCGCTTTTTGCGGGAGGAGGGCCTGGAGGCGGGAGAGGTGCTGATGGTGGGCGACTCCGCGGCGGACAGCCTGAGCGCCGCCGGCGCGGGGGTCGCGTTTGCCCTGGCGGGTTGGAACGGCGCGGCGGAGACAGACGCCGTCCCCCACGACTTCCTCCTGCATACCCCGGAGGAGCTTTGGGCACTGCTGAGATAGGCAATAAATAGGCGGATGCCTATTTATTATAATACAACCATACTACAAAACGGGAGATGGTCGCAATGGAATTTGAGCGGATGAACGAAGCCTACCGGGCGAAGAAGTACCCCAAGGGCTCGGTGTTCGAGCGGAACACCGGGAAGAACAGAACCAACAGTATCATTTTGCTGGTGCTGCTGGCCATTGTCGCCGCCGCCCTGGGGGCGGGGCTGTTCTTCTTCATCGACCTGATTATGTACCACCTGGCGGCGGGACACAGCGAGGAGGCCACCGTGGGCTATGTGTTCGTGGGCATCTTCTTGGTGCTGCTGGCCCTGTGCGTTCTGGGCCTGGTGTTCTGCGTGAAGAATATGCGCAAGGGCGTGGACGCCATCATGGCCGCCGCCGCCAAGGCCAGCGGCCTCACCGTGGAGGACATCCGTACCTTCGACCAGCAGGCCCTCCAGTCCGACAGCTACATCCTCAAGCTGAAGAACGCCGTGTCTGCCGCCATGGCCAATCAGGCCGACGGAATACTCACCCGGGACTACCTGTGGCTGGGGGACTTCGGCAACCGGATTATGCGCCGCAGCGATATTGTTGGGGCCTGCATGTACCAGTGGTGCTACTATGTCAAGCGCAAGCGGATCTGGTGCCTCAGCGTGTCTGTGGTGAACCGGCAGAACATGGCCATCAGCGCCGAGGTCTCCCCGGAGAGCGGCGCGGCCCTGCTGGGGCTCCTCCACCGGACCCAGCCGGAGATCCAGGTCGCCCCGGAGGTCCTGCGGGAGGGCAAGGACTATGACGCCTGGCGCGCCGGCATCACCGGCGCCCGGGTGTAGCCATGGCCCCGCGCAGCGTCCCCGTAAAGGGGCCTCTCGTCAGAATGATGGCGGAACAGTTCCCCGACTTTCCCCTTGCCGGGGAGCGGTCGGGACTCTATGGATTTGTCCGCCGCCGGGAGGACTGCTGGTTCGACTACCTCCCGGTATGGCGCCTCTTTGACGACGGCCGGGGCGTGCTGACAATTGACTGGACCCTGGCCGGCACGGGCCTGGTCCCCGGCGGCTGGGCCGACTGGTGCCGCCACCCCTGGCGGCGCAGCGCCTGCCACTGCCGGGGTGCGGCGGATCCGGCGGAGCCGGCTTCGCTCCTTGCCGACCCCGGTCCGGACTTCCACATCCGCTATCAGACCGGTCCCCAAAAGCAGCTGCCGGCGGCGCTGGACGTCCTGGCGGACAAGATCCGGCGCTACGCCCTCCCCGCCCTCCAGAGGACGGCGGAGCAGCCTCCCACCTGGGAGATCCGCCGCTGGCAGGACCTGGCCCGGTGCATCCTGCCCCAGATTGACGCCCTGAGCCAGAGCGACCGGGAGTTGCTGGCCCGGTGGCAGAAGGCCGCCGCCCGCCGGGGAAGGTGGGAGGACCCGCCCCCCATTTTTCAGCAGTGGCTGGGGGAGATCGCGGCCCTTCCCGGCTTCGAGCGGGA
Organism: uncultured Clostridia bacterium; assembly: GCA_947383645.1. Lineage (GTDB taxonomy): Bacteria > Bacillota > Clostridia > Oscillospirales > Oscillospiraceae > CAJFPI01. The sequence continues at coordinate 6,828 of CANDEH010000058.1, forward strand.
GTATGCCATCTCCCCCATCCTGCAGAGCTGGATATGCAACTGGTTTACCCAGGCCCTTTCGTAAAATAGAGAGCGGCATGGCTTCTGCCATGCCGCTTGGACTGTCAAAAAAGTCAACAGAGTAGGACGGCGGTAAGGAGGATAGTGTGAAAGGAACCCAAGAGGGGTTCCTTTCGCGTTAGATCAGCCCGCCGCAGCGACGGATTTCGGCCGTGGCCGAAATCCGGTACCCCCGGCAACATTGTTGCCGGGGGTACCCAAGAGGGGTTCCTTTCGCGTTAGATCAGCCCGCCGCAGCGACAGATTTCGGCCTGTGGCCGAAATCTGCCTCAGCAGCAAAGAGCGGCATGGCTTCTGCCATGCCGCTCTTTGCTGCTGAGGGCTCTCAGTCGATCCGCTCAATCACAAGGTTAAAGCTGGTGTAGGCCGTGCTGATCTCCTGCTGGGTGGCGTTGATGACGCGGAGCACCGTGGGGGAGGAGACGGTGACGACAAAGGTCCGGCCCAGGCTGGCGGTGGTGTCGAAGGTGTGGGCCACCACGTCGGTGGAGGGCGGGAAGGTGTAGCCGTCTAAGGTCACCGCCGCGCCGCTGTAGACCAGGCCCTCGGAGGCGCCCACCGGCCGGGCGTTGCCGGAGTAGGAGACAAGGTAGACGCCGGGGCTGAGGGTGATGCCGCCGCCGCTGGGATAGATGCCGCTGTCGGCGCTGTTGTAGCCCTCGGTGAAGGACATCTCCTCGCCGGGGGAGAGGATGGTGTTGAGTGCGTAGCCGTAGTATACGTCTTTGTACTCGCCGCCGTCGCTGTCGTCGTCGTCGCAGTCCCAGTCGTTCCAGCAGTGATTGTGACAGCCGCAGCCGGGGCGGTTCCAATAGCCGGGGCAGTTCCAGCTGCCGCAGCCGCAGTTCCACCGGCGGGTGCCGCAGGAGCAGTCCTCGTCGGAGGCGCCGCCGATCCGGCGGCAGCAGGCGGTGTAACCGGGGGCGGAGCAGTGGCGGCGGCAGGAGCAGCCGCTGTCACCAGAGCAGCCCTCCGCGGAACCGCAGCCGGCAGAACAGCCGTTGGTGAAGCCGCAGCCGTTATGATTGCCGCCGCAGGAGCAGGTACTCTGTGTAGAGCAGCCGCAGCCGGCGGCGTGATGATGATGGTAACAGGCCATAAGAGAGATACCTCCATGGATCTTCCAATAGTGCGGGGCGATCAGGCAGAGGCGCCGGAAGCCCCGGTGTGCGGGACGTGTGAACGTCCACACCATCCTATGCCCGCGGCGGCGCAGATGTGCGGGGGGAAAATCCTTCGGCGGCAGCGGCAGGTTCAGCCGTATCCGGTCTGCCATGCCGGCGGAATTCCCTGAAAGCTGCGCCCTGGATCGGGGACCGCCGAATGGAAGGGGGGCGGGCGGATATGGCCGGCGGCAGACGGGAGCGCGGCCTGAAAACTTTTCAAAATTTTTGATATACTAAGAAGCCATAGCACTTTTGTGCTATGGCTTCTTAGTGTCAAAAAACCTGCGGGACTTCTGCCCCGCTGCGGCAAATTACGTCCTTTGAGCGGGATTTGCCGCTATATTCCGTTTTGTGGATTACTTTGTCTCCTCCGGCCCGGCAGTGAGCAGGGACTCCGTCAGAGCCTTGGAGAGGTTGGAGACCACGGCGGCGAAAATAATCAGACTGTCGTCCGCCAGCGCGTCCGGGAGGATCATCTCGGAGTACTGGGAGAAGGCGGTCTTGGCCTCCTGGTACTGCCGCACAAAGTTGGTGTAGATGCGCTCCACCTCGCCCTCGTCGATGCCCATGGGCAGAAGGCGCTGAATGGAGGCGATGCTCAGACTCTGCTTGAGCGTGCAGAATATCAGCAGGTAGGCGAGGTGGACCCGGCCGTACTTTTTCTTCACCGGCGGCGGCATCACCTTCATGCGCACATAGTTGTTGACAATGCTGGCGGTAATCACCTTCTCCTCCCCGCTCTCTCCGGCCAGCGGAAAGCTCAGGTAGCGGCTGAGCAGCAGAATTACCTGATCCATGTACAGATCCAGCTCCGGAAGCGCCTCCCACGCCGGCAGGGAGAAGGACAGCATCCGCTCCTCCCAGGTCTTCAGCTGTTGTCGAAGCATCCGCGTCATTCCTTTCAGACAGTCAGTTTCCTGTTACCCTGTACTATATCAGAAAGAGCCCAATAATGCAATATGAAATATCGCCTGTGTGGGGGATTTTCCTATTGACTTAATGGCGTGTCGGGCGTATAATAATATTAAATATTAGATAATATAGTTCTTGCGCAAGATTATCTTGCAAGGAAAGGAGCATACCATGGAGAAGATAGACATGCACCGGCCCCGGATGACGGGGGAGGAGCTGGCCAATACCATATCCCACGGGGTGGGAGCGCTGCTGGCGGTGGTGGGGGCGGTGCCCCTGCTGGCCCGGGCGGCGACTGCCGGCTCGGTGGAGGCGGTGGTGGGCATGTCGCTGTACGCGGTGAGCCTGATTACACTGTACACGGCCTCTACCGTGTACCACGGCACAGTGGACCCGGAGAAGAAGCGGCAGCGGCGGATTATGGACCACTGCTCCATTTTTCTGCTGATTCTGGGCACCTATATTCCCCTGGCCCTGCTGACCCTGGGCGGGCGGCTGGGCTGGGTGCTCATTGCGGTCAACACGCTGCTGGCAGTGGTGGGCATCGCATTGAAGATTATTGATCTGAACCGGTTCAGCAAGATATCCCTGGTGCTGTATGCGCTGATGGGGTGGCTGGTGTTTCCCGCATTGAAGACGGTGGTGGCGGTGATGCCGGTGTCCGGCGTGGCGCTGCTGTTTGCCGGCGGCGTGGCCTACACGGCGGGAATCGCGTTCTACAAGTCCAAGAAGCACTATATGCACTTCGTCTGGCACCTGTTCGTCCTGGCGGGCAGTATTTTGCAGTATTTCTGCGTGCTGTTTTACTGCGTTTGATCTCGCTGTGGGGCCGGCGGAGGGAGACGCGGTACGGGTGTTTTCCGACGGGCCTTTTGCTGATTATTTTGACAGAGAAGCCGGCAGAGTGCGCCTGGCAGCAGGGAGAATCATGGGAGCGGGACCCCTTTTAGGGCCCCGCTCCAGACTGTCAAAAAAGTCAACAGAGCACGATGGCGGTAAGGAGGATAGTGTGAAAGGAACCCAAGAGGGGTTCCTTTCGCGTTAGATCAGCCCGCCGCAGCGACAGATTTCGGCCACGGGCCGAAATCTGGCAGCCCCGGCAACTATGTTGCCGGGGCTGCCCAAGAGGGGTTCCTTTCGCGTCAAATCAACCCGCCCGAGGCGACAAATTGCGGCCATCGGCCGCAATTTGCCTCCACAACACGAGCGGGACCCCTTTGGGGGTCCCGCTCGTGTTGTGGAGGCACGGAATAGATCCATCTGCCGCGGCACAGGACTGTCCATGCCGCCGAAGGGGGCGTCTGCGAAACAGACACCCCCTTTTTATCTCCTGCTATCCCTTGTTCGACAGCTTCAGTACCACATCCTCCTGCCCCATGATAATCACGTGGTCGTCGGCGGTGAATACAAAGTCCGGGTCCGGCACGGGCAGCAGTTCATTGCCGTCGCGGATGGAGAGGACGTTGATCTGGTGTTTGCGGCGGATATCCCTCTCCCGCAGGCTGCGGCCCACCCAGCTTTTGGGGACCGCGATCTCAAAGATTCCGTAGCCCTGGGACAGGTCCACGTAGTCAAAGATGTTCCGGGCGTGGAGCTTCAGCGACAGCTTCTGCGCCATATCCCGGTCGGGATAGACCACCTCGTCGGCGCCGTTGCGCAGGAGGAACTTGGCCTGGATGTCCCGGTCGGCCTTGGCGATGACCCGCAGGGCCCCCAGCTCCTTCACCAGGGCGGTGATCTCCAGGGAGGACTGGAAGTCGCCGCCCACGGTGACCACCACCGCGTCAAAGTTGCCCACGCCCAGACTGCGCAGAACGTCCTCGTTGGTGCAGTCCCCGATGTAGGCCCCGGTGAAGCGGGGGGAGAGCTCGTTGATTACGTCCTCGTCCCGATCCACGATCATCACCTCGTCCCCCCGGCGGGACAGATCCGCTGCCAGCTTCCGCCCAAACAGGCCCATGCCGATGATAAGGATAGATTTCATAGTGGTTACCTCATGTTAAAAATAGATGAAATAAATAAGGGATGCAGCAAATTGTGATAGCGCCTGCAATGCAAACTGTAATAACATATATGACTTTCTTACGTTCATCTCTTCTCATGTCGTCTCTCCTTTGACGAAAGAAGTGAAAAACAACCGGTTAGTAAATATCGCTGGCTGTTTCTTCTCCGGGAAAGGTCGCTTATCCGATCAGAATCCGGTCCGTGGGCCGTCTCAGGGGCGGCGGGTTCCGCCGCTCGCCAAAGGCGATGGCCAGGGTCATCACGCCCAGCCGTCCGGCGAACATCAGCAGGATCAGCGTCACCTGGGACACCGCGGTCAGGGAGGAGGTAATGCCGGCGGAGAGCCCCACGGTGGCCACGGCGGAGACCACCTCCAGCAGGATCTCCGTCAGCGAGAAGGGCTCAAAGGCGGAGACCACCATACACCCGGCGACGGCAAGGAGCAGGTAGGCGGACAGCGTGGCCGCGGCCTCTCTGGCGATGCTGTCGTCCAGCTGCCGCCCGCCGATGACCAGATTGCTGCTGCGCCGGGCCCCGGCGATGGGGCTGAGGAGCATCACCACAAAGGTGGTGATCTTGATGCCGCCGGCGGTGGAGCCGGAGTTGCCGCCGATAAACATCAGCAGCGTGGTCAAAAGTGCGCTGCCGGTGGAGAGGTGGGCCATGTCGATGGTGGCGAAGCCCGCGGTGCGGGGCGTCACGGCGGCGAAGAGGGAGCGGAGCAGAGCCTGGGGGGCGCTGAGCCCGGCAAGAAGTCCGCCGCGCTCATAGAAGTAGAACAGCGCGGTGGGGAGCACGATCAGTACCGCCGAGGCCACCAGCGCGATGCGGGTGTGGAGCGTGAAGCGCCGGAAGTGAAGGCGGCTCTTGGCGAGGTCCGTCCACACCAGGAAGCCCAGCCCCCCCAGGAGGATCAGGGCAATGGCGGTGAGGCAGACCAGCGGGTCCCCGGCGTAGGGGGCCAGGGAGGAGAAGGGGCCGAAGCGGCCCATCAGATCGAACCCGGCGTTGCAGAAGGCGGAGATGGAGTGGAACACGCCGTAATAGAGCCCCTCCCAGAACCCGAAGTCCTGACAGAAGCGGATGGCGAACAGCGCCGCGCCGATGCCCTCGATCAGCAGGGTTCCCCGGAGGATGTGCAGGATCAGGGACACGGAGCCGGAGAGGCTCAGGTTGCCCGCGGACTGCATAATCAGCTGGCGCTGATAGAGCCCCACATTTTTTCGCAGCAGGAGCATAATCAGGGTGAGCACCGTCATAAAGCCGATGCCGCCCACCTGGATGAGGAGGAGGATCACGATCTGCCCGAAGAGGGACCAGTGCAGAAAGGTGTCCACCACGGCCAGACCGGTGACGCAGGTGGCGGAGGTGGCGGTGAACAGGGCGCTGAGATAGGGCGTCCAGGTCCCCGTCCGGGAGGCGGCGGGGAGGGAGAGCAGAAAGCTCCCCAGGAGGATGATGAGCAGGTAGCCCAGGGTCAGAAATTGCCAGGAGCTCAGCTGGCGGCGCTTGGACAGATTCATAGGCAGGTCCCCAATACAGTTTGTTTTCCTATAGCATATACTATTTTGCCCCGTTTGTAAAGCGGCTTGGGGTCTGCGTTCCCGGCCAAAAACGCGGGGCAGGCGAAAAGGGCATAAAAAGCGGAGGCCCCTCTCCCGCGGGAGAGGGGCCTCCGCCCGGACTGTCAAAAAGTCGGCAGAGCAGGATGGCGGTAAGGCGGGCTCATGAAACGTGAAGGGGACCTCCCTCCGTCAGACCTCTCCGCTTGCCGGTACCCACTTCCCGGACCGGTAGTAGATCGAGAACACGATGGACGCCAGACTCCAGCTCAGGGGGTAGCACAGCGCTATCGACAGATTGGACAGATGTGAAAACACGTAGGCATACAGATACACCGCCCGGAAGAGGCAGACGCAGACCATGGTAATCAGCGCCGGACGGATGGCGTTGCCCACCGCCCGCATGGAGGAGGAGAACACCTCCGTACAGGAGATGGTACAGTAGAACAGGCAGGTGTATACCGTCACGCTGGCGCCGCAGGCAATGACCGCCGGGTCCCCCTTGGCAAAGAGGCTGATAAGCGGATAGCGGGCGGAGATGACGAGGAAGGAGAACAGCACCGAGGCGGACACGTGCAGCACGAGGCCCGTGCGGATCACCTCCCGCATTCTGTCCAGCTTCCGCGCGCCGAAGTTCTGACCGACGAAGGTCATGATGGTCACGGCGATGGCGCTGCTGATGGGCCAGAACATGTCGTCAATCTTCCGGTAGGCCGTCCAGCCGGCCATGGCGTCGGTGCCCAGGTCGTTGATGGCCACCTGGACGATCATGTTGGCGATGTTGTACATGGAGGACTGGAGCCCCGCGGGGAGGCCGATCTTCATCATCCGCCGCAGGATTCCCCGGTCCACGCTGAGGCACCGGATGTCCGGCCGGTGTCCCTCGGGCAGGCGGCCCAGGGCGATCAGCACCAGCACCGCGCAGACCGTCTGGGACAGCGTGGTGGCCAGGGCGGCACCCACCACCGCCATCTGGAACACCACCACCAGCAGCAGGTCCAGAAAAATGTTGACCACGGCGCAGACGCCCAGGAAGATGACCGGCCGCCTGGAGTCCCCCATGGATCGGAGGACGCCGCTGCCCATGTTGTAGATCATGGCCGGAATCATGCCCATAAAGTACCAGCGCAGATACGCCACCGAGTACTCCATGGTGTCCGCCGTGGTGTGGAGCAGGGTCAGCAGGGGCCGGGCGGTGAGGATGCCCACCGCCGTAATCAGCGCGCCGCTGACCAGAGCCAGGGCCATGGCGTTCTGGATACTGCTGCGCACGTTCCTCTCCTGCCCCGCGCCGAAGTACTGGGAGACGATGACCGAGGCCCCGGAGGACATGGCCACAAAGAAGTTCACCAGCAGCGTGATGATGGGGGAGGATCCCCCCACCGCAGCCAGGGCCTCCTTGCCCACAAAGCGTCCCACGATCAGCGTATCCGCCATATTGTACAGCTGCTGGAGCAGCGTGCCGAACATGATCGGCAGGAAGAACAGCAGCATCTCTTTCCAAATAACACCCTCCGTGATCCGGTCCCGGGCGGCAGTATTCTGCGGCATATGCCAAACTCCTTCTGTTTATCGCTAAAAACGGGTGTGCGTCCCGGACAGTCTCAAAGCGCCGCCCGGATGGGCGGCGCTTTTGAAATCCTGTCAAAAGGGGAGACGGCGCTCAGGCGTTGGCCTTTCTGGCCATGTCCACCAGCTGGGCGAAAGCGGCCTCGTTATTCACGGCCAGCTCCGCCAGCATCTTGCGGTCGATGGCCACACCGGCGGCCTTCAGCCCGTGCATAAAGGTGGAGTAGTTCATGCCCAGGGGCCGCACCGCGGCGCTGATGCGGGTGATCCACAGCTGGCGGAAGTCGCGCTTCTTCAGCCGGCGGCCGGTGTAGGCGTAGGTGAGGGACTTCATCACCTGCTGGTTGGCCATCTTGAAGTGCTTACTCTTGGCGCCCCAGTAGCCCTTGGCCATCTTCAGCACTTTATTCCTTCTCTTGC
>CANDEH010000059.1 GCA_947383645.1 uncultured Clostridia bacterium
TTGGCCGCATCGCTGCCGCCCTCGTCAACCTCTTATTCAACTCTTGATTCGCATATATATTGGCGTTTTATCCCGGATTCACGCCTCAGAATGGAGATAGCGATATGGAGAAGCTGAACGGAAAGAGCGCCACCCCCCTCTACATACAGCTGACAGAGACCATCCGCCAGCTTATCAGCAGCGGCGCCTGGCAGTGCGGCCAGCAGATCCTGCCGGAGAACGCCCTGTGCGAGTGCTACGGCGTCAGCCGGATCACGGTGCGCAAGGCCATCGACCGGCTGGTGGAGGAGAAGGTCCTCTTCCGCCGGCAGGGAAAGGGCACCTTTGTCTCCTACCCGGATTTCTATGAGAACGCCTGCATGCGGGACCGGAGCTTCACCGCCGCCACCATCGGCAAAAATGTGACGCCCTACACCAGGGTGATCGGTAAGTCCGTAACCCCGGTAAGCGCCGAGCTGGCGGCCCATTTCCACATGGCGGAGGACCACGAGGCGGAGATGATCCGCCTCATCCGCATCCGCTATCTTGACGAGAGGGCGGTGGTCTATGAGACCGACTACCTCCCCATGCGCTTCCAGTCGATCCTGGAGCTGGATCTGGAAAACCGCTCTCTCTACGGCACTCTGCACGAGAAGATGGGGGTGGACCCGGAGAACTTCTGCGACTCGTTCCGCATTGTGGCCGCGTCGCAGCACGTGGCCGAGCTGCTGAGCGTGCCGGCGGGCCAGCCGCTGCTCAGCGTTGTGCAGACGGTGCTGGACGGCAAGCTGGCCGTTGTCTACTACAACGAGCAGCTGATCGAGACAGACCGCTACCACTATGTCATCAAGTCCTACGTGGATTGAGGCAAATTGCGGCCGATGGCCGCAATTTGCCGCCTGTGCCTGAGCCGCGCAGCGGCAAGGAAATGCCCTGGGGGTACGGGCGGGCGATTTAACGCGAAAGGAACCCCTCTTGGGTTCCTTTCACACTATCCTCCTTACCGCCGTTGATACTCTATTAACTTTCTGACAGACTGAGACGCCGCGGTACGCACCGAATGCGTACCGCGGCGTCTCTCTTGGAGGAGGTTTTTATGACATCCAGACAAAAACCGTCGTTTTTCGCACCTTCCTCACCACAGCTTTGCGCCTATGGGTATCTGTGGCTTCCGGCGCTGTATCGTCGAGGCGATTGAAAAAGAGTAAAGTCCGGCTGATAAAATGAGCCGCAACTGCGTTGTACCCGCGAGGGGTGCGCCCCCCTGAACGCGGCGCCGGGTACGGCGATTCCCGCCGTCCCCGGTGCCTGCCGCTATAAAAGACGCCGTATGATCTCCCTCATATCGCCGCCGTCCTTCAGTCCGACCATGGGGATATCGATCCGCTCCTGCCGGAGGCGCCGGGCCAGCCGCTCCATAAACACGCCCCGGCCCGCCACCTCCCGGTCCCGGTCGGAGGTGGTATCCACGCCGCAGCAGGGGGAGCGGTTGGCCCCGATGACAGCTACCACCTCGAAGCCGTGGCGGCGGTACTGCAAGACCTGCTCCGCCACGTGCTCCACCAGACGGTCCAGCTTCTCCGCGGCCTCCGGCTGCTCCATGGCGCGGCGAATGCGGGTGTTCTCCACCGTAACCTCCCGCCGGCCGCCGTCGGCATCCCCCCGGTCCAGCCCCAGACAGCACAGCTCCGGGCAGGGCATCTGGAGGATGCCCACTTGGGCGTCCAGAAGCGTATCCGTCACCTCCCGCACCGCCGCCGGACGAATGGCCGTGCCGTCGGAGATGGCGTTCTGGTTCAAAAAGCAGTGGGCCACCAGCGCCACACGCCGGCTCCTCCCGTCAGTAAACATAGGCGCGTCCCCCCTCTTACTCCGCTCACGCCAGCAGCGCAAGGGCCAGTGTTGCCGCCACGGCCAGAACCACCGCGGCGAGGCAGAGAACCGCCAGAATCCGCAGCCCGGAGTTCCATCTCTCCGCCGCGCCCAGTTCCTCCCAGCCGGAGAAAAACCGGAGGCGGAGGAGGTTCCAGACGTAGCGCAGCCAGACCCGTCTGTCGCGGTCCGTCATCGCTCAGTTCTTCAGACTCTGCAGCGGCGCGGGAATCCGCCCGCCCCGGGCGATAAACGCCGCGCTGGAGGCGCCGTGCACCGGCATCACCGGCGCGCTGCCCAGAAGGCCGCCCATCTCCATCATGTCCCCCACCTTAGCCCCGGGAACGGGAATAATGCGCACGGCGGTGGTCTTGCTGTTCACCATCCCCACCGCCGCCTCGTCGGCAATGATGGCGCTGATGGTCTCCGCGCTGGTGTCCCCGGGGACGGCGATCATATCCAGCCCCACGGAGCACACGCAGGTCATGGCCTCCAGCTTGTCGATGGTCAAGGTCCCCTCCAGGGCGGCGGCAATCATGCCCTCGTCCTCGCTGACGGGGATGAAGGCCCCGGATAGCCCCCCCACGTGGCCGCTGGCCATGACGCCGCCCTTCTTCACCGCGTCGTTCAAAAGCGCCAGCGCGGCGGTGGTCCCGTGGGTGCCGCAGACCTCCAGCCCCATCTCCTCTAAAATCCTCGCCACGCTGTCCCCCACGGCGGGGGTGGGGGCCAGGGACAGATCCACAATCCCGAAGGGCACCCCCAGGCGGCTACTGGCCTCCCGAGCCACCAGCTGCCCCATCCGGGTGACCTGGAAGGCGGTCTTCTTCACCGTCTCCGCCACCACATCGAAGGGGGCCCCCTTCACGCTCTGGAGGGCGTGGTACACCACCCCGGGCCCGGAGACGCCCACGTTAATCACGCACTCCCCCTCGCCCACGCCGTGGAAGGCCCCGGCCATAAAGGGGTTGTCCTCCACCGCGTTGCAGAACACCACCAGCTTGGCGCACCCCAGCCCCCCCCGGTCCTCCGTCAGCGCGGCGGCCTTCTTGATAATCCGCCCCATCCGGGCCACGGCGTCCATATTAATCCCGGCCCTGGTGGACCCCACGTTCACCGACGAGCAAACAAACTCCGTGGCGGCCAGGGCCTCGGGAATGGAGGCAATGAGCCGCTCATCCCCCATCGTAAACCCCTTCTGCACCAGCGCGGTGTACCCGCCAATGAAATTGACCCCGCAGCTCTTGGCCGCCCTGTCCATGGTCACCGCAAAGGGCACACAGTCCTCCGCCCCACAGCTCTCGGCCACCATAGCCATAGGCGTCACGGAGATCCGCTTATTGACAATGGGAATTCCAAAGTCCCGCTCAATCTCCTCCCCGACTCTGACAAGCCGCTCCGCCTTAGTGCAGATCTTATCATAAACCGCCTCACAGCAGGCCCCGACATCCGTCCGCGCACAGTCCCTGAGGGAAATCCCCATGGTCACCGTCCGAATATCGAGATGCTGCTTATCAATCATTTCAATCGTTTCCAAAATATTCTTCTGATTCAGCATAAAACCCTCCCGCCCCGCCCAAAAGCGGGGGTATCCAAGGGGGGGCGCAGCCCCCAGTGGTTTTGTTTGCTTCGCAAACAAAATAAATTAAAATCATTTTTCCGGGGACCGCGCTCCTCGGAAAAATACCCCGACCCGCGCGCCGGGGGCGCGCACACCAGTGCGCACACTGGTGGGGGGAATCTAAAGGGGGGACGAAGTCCCCTCTTTAAATCTTGTGCATGGCGTCAAAAATGTCCTCCCGCTGGACCCGGATAGCCAGCTTCCGCTGGGCGCCGTAGTCGGCCATCTGCTGTATCAGCGCGCCGAACTCCTCGTTGGCCTCGGACACGTCCACCACCATGGTCATGGTAAAGAACCCCTGCAAAACCGTCTGACTGATGTCCAAGATGTTCACATTGTAGTGGGACAGCTTGGTACAGACCCCGCCGATAATCCCCACATTGTCCTTCCCGGTAACCGTCACAATCGCTCTCATAACACACTTCCTTTCTTTCAGGTAGGAGTGAGGAGTTAGGAGTGAAGGTATCCCGCCTGCGGCGGGATGATTTGAAATCGTCCGGCGCAGCCTGGACACCACAATTCCTAATTCCTCATTCCTAATTCCTAATTTTCCCCTCACTTCAGCTCGTCCAGCGTCAGGCCGAAGCCCTCCGCAAACTGCTCCAAAAAGTACCGCACCTCCGGCAGATCCATGGCCTCCAGAGCGGCCAAAGTCTCCTCCGCGGCGTTGAGGAACTCCTTGTTCCCCCCCCGCAGCTCCTCCAGACACTTGATGTAGGCCGAGAGCTTGTCCGCCGCCTTGACCAGCACCCGGACGTCCTCCTCCGCCCCCCGGAGCAGGGGCTCGTAGGCCCCCCGCATCCCCTCCGGCAGCATCCCCAGGAGCCGGTCCGCAGCCACCGCTTCCACCTGCCTGTAGGCGTCCCGGATGGCGGGGTTGTAGTACTTGATGGGGGTGGGCAGATCCCCGGTAAAGATCTCCGTGGCGTCGTGGAACAGCGCCGCGGCGGCGCAGGCGTCCGGATCGCAGGGGATCCCCAGCACATCCCGGCGGATCACCGCCAGGGCGTGGGAGAGCACGGCCACCATGTGGCTGTGCTCCTGGATGTTCTCTGTGACGCTGTTGCGCATCAGCGACCAGCGGTCGATGTACTTCATCCGGGAGATGTAGGCAAAAAAGTGGTACACAGCATCCCTCCTCTTTTCTCTCTCGTGCGGTTCTCCCGCCGTCTCAATCGAACTGCTCCCCCTCCCATGTATCCGCCGGTCCGGGGGGGCACACCGGCCTCTCTCCTACAGGATCTCCCCCACCAGAGCGTCCTCTTCCACGGCGTCGATGCGCACGGGGAGGATCAGGTTGTGCAGGTCGCTGCCCCGGACGGTGACGGCGCAGTAGTTGGGGGCGTGGCCCACCCAGCGCCGGCCCCTGCCGACGCTCTGCTCGAAGAGCACCGGGTAGACATTGCCCACGCAGCCGGTCAGGTAGCGCCTCCGGAGATTCTCCGCCAGCCTTGCCGCCCGGTGACACCGCTCCTCCTTCACCTCCGCCTCTACCTGGGCCATACTGGCGGCGGGGGTGCCGGGGCGGATGGAGTAGGGGAAGATGTGCATCTCGGCGAAGGCGCACTGCTCGATAAAGCGGAGGGTCTGGGCGAACTCCTCCTCCGTCTCTCCGGGGAAGCCCACGATCAGATCGGTGGTGATGGCCGGCCGGGGGAAGGCGGCGCGCAGCAGCTCCAGGCCCTCCTGGTAGCGCCCGGCGGTGTACTTCCGGTTCATCCGGCGGAGCGTATCGTCGCAGCCGGACTGGAGGGAGAGATGAAAGTGGGGGCAGAGATTGGGCAGGGCGGCGGCGCGGCGGCAGAACTCCCCGGTGACAGTCCGGGGCTCCAGGCTCCCCAGACGCAGCCGGGTATGGGGAGCGGCTTGGGCCACCGTCTCCAGCAGATCGATGAGCCCCACATTCCCCGGCAAATCCCGGCCATAGGAGGAGATTTCAATGCCGGTGACGGTGATCTCCCGGTAGCCCGCCGCCTCCAGCTGCCGGGCCTGCTCCGCCGCGTCGCTGAGGGGCAGGGAGCGAACGGGCCCCCGGGCGTAGGGGATGACGCAGTAGCTGCAAAAGTTGGTGCAGCCGTCCTCCACCTTCATCATGGCCCGGGTCCGCCGCTCCAGCCCCCCGGCGGGGAGAACTTCAAAGTCCCGGCGGCGCATGGCGTCGTCCACCCGGAGGAGCGGGGGCCGGGCGGCCCCGCCGCGGCCCTCTGCGGCGATCTCCTCCACAAGGCGGAGAAAGGCCATCCGGTCGCCGGTGCCGGCGATCAGATCCACGTCCAGGTCCCGGACCGCCTCCGGATGGACTTGCGCGTAGCAGCCGCAGACGGCTACAACAGCGTCCGGGTTTAGGCGGCGGGCCCGGCGGATCATCTGCCGGGATTTCTTGTCGCTGACCGCTGTCACGGTACAGGTGTTGATGATGTACACGTCGGCGCAGTCCTCAAAGTTCACTAAGGTGTGCCCTCGCGCCGTCAGGGCCTGCTCCATGGCCTGTGTCTCGTACTGATTTACCTTGCAGCCAAGGGTGTAGATGGCGATATTCAGCTGCAGCGCCTCCTTGCTATTGCAGTTTCGTTGACTATAGTGCACAACGCTGCCAAAATTTCTCCGAGCGGTGTGCATCCATACTAATTTATCTATTATATACGCACTTCCCCATTCTGACAAGCGTTAAGTTTCATGATTCCTCTGCGCCTTGTCGGAGAGGCGCTTCTGCCTTTCCCCCTCCTTAAAACGACAGACCGGGCAGCGAGCCGCCCCCGCTGCCCAAAAAATGGGAAGCTGTCAAGCCGTTTTGTCCTCCGCTAAAACAACAAACTGACATCTCCATACATACAGATGCGAAGCACGCCAATGAAAACCAAATGGATTGGATAGTACAGATAAAAAAACCACTTCATCCATTTTATCCTTCCTCTTTCACCATTGTACAGCTTTAACACAGGATAGACCAGCAAAACGCCAATCTGTACCAAAGCATAAACCTTACTCACAAAAAAGAAGGATACCACCGCATATAGTGCGACATACAGCAGTATTTCTTTCATCTGCGCCTTTAGGTCTCCCCTTTTCTTATACATTTCCAATATTGCAAGCACCGCTATGCAGCTCCAATCCGCCGGGAAAGCGCTCCAAACCAATACAAAGATCAGTATCTTCTTTACCCAACTCCCCATTGGCAAATCATTGTCCTGCATCCACAGAACCAAAACCGCAATGAAAAGCGGATACATAACACTTGTCTGATTAAAAACTCCCGTACTGAACGGGATTGGATTTATTCCGAACGCAAAACAGTACGCAAAATGTGAAATTACAGCAAAGATCCCCATTCGCAGCATATACCGCTTTACATTATGGGTGTAATAATACCCCTCGCACACAAAAAACCACATAATCGGCGCAGTTAAACGCCCAACAATATGGAACGCCACCGCTCCCGGTTCAGCCGGAAAACCGGGATACATCAAATCACATACATGGTCTGCCGTCATGGCAATAATGGCAATCAGCTTTAAATGATTTGCATTCAGCTTCATGCGGCCCCCTCCTGCCAATCTCCCGAATAATTCATACAAATCGCCATTTATCAAGCCAATCATACCACGAACGACAGACCGCTTCAAGAGACCGCTGTTAAGATCACCGGCGGTCAGCGTCGGTCAGCCCCGCCTTTTTGGCGGCGATAAACGGGGGCGCGGAAGCGGGATTTCGGGGGATTATACCAGAAAACCGCAGACGCGCGGCCAATTGCAGGCGGGTTTCTGTGGCACAATAAAATTTAATAATTTTTTCCGTCTCCCTCCGGGGAAGCGGCAGAGGGAGGGGACGCCATGCACTACCTGGACTATGCGGCCACCGCGCCGGCGCCCGGCTTCGTGGCGGAGGCCATGGTGCGGGAGCTGACGGAGGACTTCGGCAACCCCTCCGCCCAGTACGCCCTGGGCCGATCCGCCCGGGACCGGATGGAGGCGCGCCGGGAGACCGTCGCCGCCGCCCTGGGCTGCAAAAAAGAGCAGCTTACCTTCACCTCCTGCGGCACTGAGGGGGACAACTGGGCCATCCGCGCCGCTCTGTGGCAGAACCGCCGCTTGGGCCGGCACATCATCACCACCGCCGTGGAGCACAGCGCCGTCCTGAACTGCCTCAAGTCCCTGGAGGCCGAGGGCTATCAGGTGACGTATCTGAAGCCCGACCGCCAGGGCCATATCACCGCCGCCCAGGTGGCCCGGGCCCTCCGGGCGGACACGGCCCTAATCAGCGTAATGCTGGTGAACAACGAGACCGGCAACCGTCTCCCTGTGGAGGAGATTGCCGCCCTCCTCCAGGGCCGGGACACGCTTCTCCACACCGACGCGGTCCAGGGCTTTCTGAAGGTCCCCTTCACCGCCAAGACCCTGGGCGCGGATCTCATCACCCTCTCCGCCCATAAGATCGGCGGTCCCAAGGGCATCGGTGCGCTGTACATCGGCCCCCGCCTGCCCCTCCCCAAGCCCCTCCTCTACGGCGGCGGCCAGGAGCGGGACCTCCGCCCGGGCACCGAGGCCACCGCCCAGATCGCCGGCTTCGCCGCCGCGGTGGAGCACTGGCAGGCCAACCTGGCGTCCTGCCGCGCCCACCTGTCCGCCCTCCGCGCCGCCGCTCTGGAGCGCCTTATGACCATCCCCGGCCTTGTGGAGATCGGGGACGGCGCGGCCCCCCACATCCTCTCGGTCTCCCTCCCCGGCTACCCCAGCCAGAACATCGTCACCGACCTGGGGGAGCAGGGCATCTGCATCTCCGCCGGATCCGCCTGCCACCGGGGCAGGGCCAGCCACGTCCTCACGGCCATGGGTCTGGACAGACGCACCGCCGCCGGCGCCATCCGCATCAGCTTCGGCCCGGAGAACAGCCTCGACGACGTCGCCGCGCTGGCGGAGGCCCTGGCGGAGCATCAAAGCCGGCGGTTCCCCATGCTGTAATAATTAGGAATTAGGAGTTAGGAATTAGGAATGAAGGTATCCCGCCTGTGGCGGGATGATTTTCATTCCATGATTTCAAATCGTCCAGCTCTGCTGGACACCTTAAATTCCTAATTCCTCATTCCTAATTCCTAATTCGAAGAAAGGAGTCCCCCATGACCAACCCCCTCCGCCGGGAGCCCGGCTTCTACCGCTGGATGTGCCTGCTGGCCGCCCCGATGGTGCTGCAAAATTTGATTACCACCTCCCTGGGGTTTGTGGATACCTTTATGGTGGGCCTCCTGGGCAACGCGGAGATGGCGGCGGTGAACGCGGCCAATACGCCCATCTATGTGATCCAGGTGGCGCTGTTCGGGTTCCAGAGCGGTATGATTGTGCTGGGAAGCCAGTACTGGGGCCAGGGGGATCTGAAGAGCATCAACCGGGTGATGGGGGTGGCCCTGTGCGCCATTACCAGCTTTACCGCCCTGATTGCGGCCCTGCTCTTCTGTTTTCCCGCCGGCGTTATGCGCCTGATTACGCCCAACGAGACGCTGGTGGCCATCGGTGCGCCCTATCTGCGCCTGGTGGGGCTGTCCTACGTCTTCAATGGCGTCAGCAGCGTCTGCGCCGGCACCCAGCGCAGCGTGGAGAATCCCAAGTTCGGCATGATGGTTATGGCGGTGTCCATGGTCCTCAACACCGGCCTCAACTATATTCTGATCTTCGGCAAGTTCGGCGCGCCGGCCCTGGGGGTCACCGGGGCGGCGGCGGCCACCCTGACCTCCCGGGTGGTGGAGTTTGTGATCTCCGCCGTCTGCATGGTCCGCAGCCGCCGGGTGCCCCTGGATCTGAGGGCCCTGTCCCACCCCGGCGCCTCCGTCTGGCGCAGCTTCCTGCGCTACTCCGCCCCGGTGATCTGCAACGAGGCGCTGTGGAGTCTGGGGACCTCCCTTCTCACTGTGGTGCTGGGCCACATGGAGAACAATCAGGACATGCTGGCGGCCAACGCCCTGGTGGGGTACGTGCAGAAGTTCGCCTCGGTGATCTGCTTCGGTCTGGCCGACGCCGCCGCGGTGATGGTGGGCAAGGAGATCGGCGCAGGCCGGGACCACGCCCGGGTGAGCAGCGTGGGCTGGGCCCTGCTGGGGGCGTCCTTCCTGGTGGGCCTCGTCACCGGGGGCGCCCTGCTGGTGCTGGTGCCCGCCTTCTTCCGCCCCGTCCTGTTCCCGCTGTTCAAGCTGACGCCGGGGGCCGTCTACGCCGCCACCTGCATGGTGTCGGTGCTGGCGCTGATGATGCCCTTCCACGCCTTCAACACCACCAATATTACCGGCGTCCTCCGGGCCGGCGGGGATGTGAAGGTGGCCATCACCATCGACCTGATCCCCCTGTGGTGCATCGCCGTGCCCCTCAGCGCCCTGACGGCCCTGGTGCTGAAGCTGGACGTGCTGTGGGTGTGCTTTGCCATGTACAGCGAGAATTTGTGCAAGATGCCTCTGAGCGTGTGGCGGACGAGGAGCGGCAAGTGGATTAAGGATGTGACGGGGAGAGATAGGAGTTAGGAGATAGGAGTTGAGGTGTCCAGCGGAGCTGGACGGATTGGAATTTTTAGAGTGGAGATGACGATTGAGCGGATGAGACAGCGGGAGAAAATCGTGCGGAAATGGTTCTCCATGTGGCTTCAAAAGCGGGATTTGGGGATAGACGAAATCTTTGCGCCGGAGGCGGTCTACGTGGAGAGTTGGGGCCCGGAGTACCAGGGGGCGGAGAAAATCCGGCACTGGTTCAACGAGTGGAACAGCCGGGGGACGGTAGTCCGGTGGGATATCCGGCAGTTTTTCCATCGGGATGACCAGACCGTGGTGGAGTGGACGTTCTGCGATGAGATGGCTGACGGCCGCAGGGAGTCCTTTGACGGCCTGTCCCTGATCCGCTGGACGGCCGGGGGACAGATCGGGTCCCTTCAGGAGTTTGGCTGCAATATCAACCGTTACGACCCCTACCGGGACGGCCCCGCACCCCGGTTCCGGGAGGAGAAGGCCATGTGGTTCTAAGAGCCTGTTTAAAATCTCGAAAGATGCCAGCCGGCGAGGGATTTTCCCGTCAGGCGAGGCGGGATTTCGCAGGAATAATTGTGTTTATTGCAAGAAATCACAACGAAGCATGGCGGGAAAAGACCCGCCGGTTGGCGTCTTGAGAGATTTTAAACAGGCTCTAAGGTCAGAGGGCGGCAGTGGAGCGCTTTTGTACCTTCTGGAATAGCAGCAGGCGGCGGCAAGGAAAAATCCTTGCCGCCGCCCGTATATTTTGCCTGCTCTGTCGAGGATGCGGTGTATTTTCCGGTTATCCCAGGAACAGCCGGGCCAGCTGGTACACGATGACGCTCACCGCGTAGGCGGCGGCGATCTGCCACGCCAGACATACGGCGGTCCACCGGCGGCTGTTCATCTCCCGCCGGATGGTGGCCACCGCCGCCACGCAGGGCGTATACAGCGCGCAGAAGGCCACAAAAGCCAGGGCCGCGGCGGGGGTAAAGGTGGAGGCCATCACAGCGCCGGCGGCGGCGTAGTCGGTGAGGGAGAAGCCGTAGAACAGGCTCATGGAGCTGACCACCGCCTCCTTGGCGATAAGCCCGGTGAGCAGCGCCACCGCCGCCTGCCAGAAGCCGAAGCCCGCCGGGGCGAAGACGGGGGCGATCACGCCGCCCAGGGAGGCCAGAATGCTCTTGTCGATGGTCTCCACCATCTGCAAATGCGGGTCAAAATTCTGCAAAAACCACAGCACCACGGACATGGCCAGAATCACCGTCCCCGCCCGGGTGAGGAAGTCCCGCACCCGCTCCCACACGTGGAGCCAGATGTTTTTCAGCGTGGGCATCCGGTAGGGGGGCAGCTCTAAGAGGAAGGGCGCCGGCTCCCCCCGAAACAGCGTCCGCTTCATCACAATGCCGCTGAATACCGCCATCACCAGGCACAGCACGTACACCGAGAACACGATCAATCCCCCGTGCCTGGGAAAAAACGCCGCCGTCATCAGCCCGTAGATGGGCAGCCGCGCGCCGCAGGACATGAAGGGCACCAGCAGGATGGTCATCCGCCTGTCCTTCTCGTTCTCCATGGTCCGCGCCCCCATGATGGCGGGCACCGTGCACCCGAAGCCCATGAGCATGGGGATAAACGCCTTGCCGCTGAGGCCGAAGTGCCGCAGCGTCCGGTCCATGACAAAGGCCGCCCGGGCCATGTACCCGGTGTCCTCCAGCATACTGAGGAAGAGGAAGAGAATGGCGATCTGGGGCAGGAACACCAGCACGCCCCCCACCCCGGCGATGACGCCGTCGCTCATGAGCCGCCTGAGCCAGTCCGCCGCGCCGATATGCGCCAGCCAGCCGCCCACGCCGGGGCTCAGGATCTCGTCGATGAACCAGGCCATGCCGTCGCTGAGCCACTTCCCCGGCCCGGAGAAGGTGAAGAGAAACATCAAGAGCATCATGGCGAAGAACACGGGAATCGCGAAGATCTTATGGGTGACCACCGCGTCGATGCGCTCGGTCACCGTCCGCTTTCCCGCCCGGTCCGGCCGCTGCACCGCGTAGCGCACCGCCCGCTCAATGAAGCGGTAGCGGCTGTCGGCGATCATGGTCTCCCGGTCCCCCAGGGGGTTCCCCGCCTCGTACTCCTTCGCCACCTGCTCGATGCGCTGCCGGGTGGCCTCCCCCAGGCCCAGGGCCTCGGCCACCCGCTCGTCCCCCTCCAGCAGCTTGATGCTGGCCCAGTGGGCGGGGAGGCCCACGCTGTAGCACCGGTCGTGGATCATCTCCGTGATCCGGTGGTGGATGGCGTGGGTGAAGTCGTCATAGAGGTCGTCGGGCTCCAGGGTGAGCCCGGTGTGCATCATCCGGTGGGCCTCCTCGATGAGCTGCGCGATGTTGTAGTTGTCCCGGGCGGAGATGGGGATCACCGGAATGCCCAGGTGGGCGGAGAGCCGGTCGCAGTCGATGGCAATGCCCTGCTTGTTCACCTCGTCCATAAAGTTCAACGCCATCACCGTGGGCCGCTCCAGCTCCAGAAGCTGCATGGTCAAGTACAGGTTCCGCTCCAAATTGGTGGCGTCCACAATATTGATAATGGCGTCGGGCTTCCCCTCCAGGATGTACTTCCGGGCCACAATCTCCTCCATGGAGTAGGGGGAGAGGGAGTAGATCCCCGGCAGGTCCACCAGGGTGAAGCTCAGCTCCCCCACGTGGGCGATGCCCTCCTTCTTCTCCACCGTCACCCCCGGCCAGTTGCCCACGTACTGATTGGATCCGGTGAGGGCGTTGAAGAGGGTGGTCTTCCCCGCGTTAGGGTTCCCCACCAGGGCCACCTTCCACTGGTGCTTGTCGTGCTCGGCGGCGTCGTACTGCCTGGGGTGCTGGCGCTGCTCGTGTATGTGGGCCTGGCGCATGGCCTCCAGGGTGTCCCGCGCCTCGCAGGTCATGGCGCAGCGGCTGCACTCCCCGTGGCACCGGCCCCCCAGGTGGTAGGCGCTCTCAGAAACGGTGTCCGCCTGCGCCGCCTCCTCCGTCTCCGCCATGGGCCGCACGCCGATCTGGGCCGCGTCCTCCCGCCGCAGGGACAGCTCGTAGCCCCGCAGAGACACCTCCAGCGGGTCCCCCATGGGGGCGACCTTCACCAGCTTCACCACCGTTCCCGGCGTCAGGCCCATGTCCACCAGCCGGCGCTTCACCGCCCCCCGCTGGTTTCCCACCCGCTCGATCATGCACCGCTGCCCCACTGCCAGCTCGCTGAGCGTCATGCCCTGTCCATTCGTCATAGAGAGTTCCCTCTTTCCCGCGAAAGCATTTTGTCGTGTACAGAATATGCCATGCGCCCCCCGCTGTCAAGGCGATTTTTATGAGAAGACGAAATTTTGTTAGTTAGCACTAACAGCGCCGCGAAACACGGCGAAAATATGACATACACAGCCACCTGCGGGAAGCGGCGTGCCAGAGATCCCCGCCTCTGCCAGACATTACGCCTTGCGCGGAGCTCCATTCCCTTTTACAATAGCGGGGAAAGGAAGGTACATAGCCTATGAGACGACTGATCCCCCTGTTTCTGCTCACCGCTCTGCTTCTGGCGCTGACCGCCCAGGTCGCCGGCAGCCGCGCCGGCGTTTCGGTAGTTCTCAACGGCCAGGACACCGCCATCCCGGCCTATACGGAGGACGGGCGCACCATGGTCCCCCTGCGGGACATCGCCGAGGCCCTGGGCTTCACCGTGGTGTGGGACGAGGACACCCGCACCGCCTACCTCTCCGACGGCGCGGAGGCGGCCGCTCTCTCCGCCTATACGGTGGTTCTGGACCCGGGCCACGGCGGCAGCGCCACCGGCGCGGAGTACCAGGGGGTCCGGGAGAGCGCCTTAAACCTCTCCATCGCCCAGAAGGCCGCCGCCGTCCTCCGCCGGGAGGGGGTGGCGGTGGTGATGACCCGCACCGGGGACAGCGATCTCTCCCTCTACGCCCGAACGGACCTGGCCCGGCGGCGGAGCGCGGATCTGTTTGTCAGTATCCACTGCAACGTCAGCACCGCCAATCCCGACGCCATGGGCGTCTACACCGCCTACCACCCGGACAGCGCCGAGGGCCGCGCCCTGGCGGACACCCTGCGGGGCGCGGTGATGGCCGCCGCCGATGCGCCGGACATGGGCGTGGAGGAGCGGCCAGATCTGGCGGTACTGCGCACCGCCGCCATGCCCGCCGCCCTGGTGGAGTGCGGCTTTATGAGCACCCCTGCGGAGTTGGCGCTGCTGTGCAGCGAGGACTATCAGCAGCGCATTGCCCAGGGGATTGCCGACGGTGTGCTGACCTATCTGCGGGGGGAAAAGTGAATTTGCACAGAGGGATGGCAGCGGGAAGTCCGCTGCTGTCTTTTTTGTTGCTGGATTTAATATCGTTGCCAGGGGATGACCGCCGCGTCCGCGGCGGGGACGGGGGGACGGGGGTTTCGCCCCCCGGGGCGAGTTACTTTTCCCACGCGGGAAAAG